>JAITHH010000065.1 GCA_031280065.1 Treponema sp.
ACGAAAAAACTGTAGTTCCCCAAAGCCCAGAGCGTTGACCGGGCCTCCGCCGCGCCCGGCTCCGTGATGGGCGTATTGGGGTCTCCCGTGTTCCCCGGATTGAGGGCAACCAGGAGAAAGCGGTTCTTGTGGCCCCAGCGCTCCATGTCCATGGAAGTCCAGAAAGACCAGGACGCGGCGTTGGCGTAGACCATGTCCGCGTGAATCACCTTGGCCATGAAAAGGGCGATGTCCATGTACGACGCCTCCTCGTAACCGGGAAAACCCTCCCCCGCGTCCAGCATACTCCACTCGGTTTGGAAGACCCCCAGCCCATAACGCGCCGACGCGTCCCGAACCCCGGTACGGACCGTGCGGAGCTGGGCGTCTGTGGTGTGCGTCCAGTAGCTATGCCCCCCGATAACCCGCGCAAGGGATGGAATTTCCCCGATATACAGCGGACTGTTCCGGTCAAAGAACTCGTATATCTGATGCGATGCCCTGCCCCCCGCCTGAAACAGCGCATTCCACTTACCCGCCTCGGCAAGGAGGATTTTCACCTCCAGATTCCGCGCCTGGATAGCCCGGTCCAGCGCTTCTGTCAGACGCTTAATCTCCTGGTTCTCCCAGGGTGAACCCTCCTGCGTTGGGTCTTTCCAGTCGTGCTGCGGCTCATTGACCGGGCTGAGGTAGGTAAAGGGCAAACCCCCGGCGCTAAAGTGATCCGCGCAGGCGGCCAGGTATTCAGCAAAATCGTTATAGGCGTCATCCCGCAGATTTGCCGTGCCGTCCCCGCTGGAGTAGCCCTTCCCGTTCCGGCTGTAGGGGATTGGCGGCGCGTTGGAGAAGGCAACCGTTTGTTCCACCCCATAGTCGCGGGCTTTTCGCAGGAACCACTGCTGTCCCGCCTGCTTGGAGAAGTCCAGGCGGCCTGTTTCGTCAAGGAATGATTCCGCGCGGCGGGAGAGGTCTTTGATACCGCTGGCGTCTCCCTGTTCCAGGGTGCCTGCGCCCAGGTTGAAGCGCCACATTGAAAGCCCGATTCCCTGGGGGCTGCCGTCTTCCTGGAAGTCTCTGCTGAACAGGAGGCGGGCGATTGTTTCTTTCTCGTGTTCGTTCCAGAAGCGGCCGACGAATTGCGCTGTCCAGCAGTCTGAAGCGCCGAAGCCTTCGATGGTTTGGTATTTAATAGAAGGGTCGATGGTGATGGTGGTCATATCTTGTTCCTTGCAGGCGCTAAAAAGCGATAGGAAGAGAAGCAGCCGCGCCCATGACAAACAACGCGCCCGGCCAACCGGGGGGTCCGGGGGGCCTAGGCCCCCCGGCGGGGGCGTTGCGGGGGTGGAACCCCCGCATGGGGGGCAGCGGAAAACCCGCAGGGTTTGGAGCGCGGGGGGGCGCCCCCCATCACTATTTACCATACGCCGCACGAATCTGCCGCTGAATCTCATCCCGGACTTTCTCATACCCCGCGTTCTTCAGCGCCCCCCGGAAGTCCGCCACCGCCTTCTGAGGATCCCCCGTCTTGCCATAGGTAATCTGCGGCAAATACGTCGCGCAAATATCCCCAATCGCCGACATCTCCGCCGCCACCGCCGTATTGTCAAAGGCGAATTTCTCCAGCGGATAATCCTTGGCAAAACTGTTCAAATGGGCCAGAAAATCCTGCGACCCGCTCCAGCCCCGCGCATCGGGGATTTCCAGCCGGTCAACCCTGCCGCCCCAGAAATTCCCCCCCAAGCCGTTGTCAGCGTCAGGATCGTAGTTCGGCGGCCAGTCCCGGCGTCCGTCAGCGGTCAGCACATAGTCCTCCCCCTCAACCCCGTAGTTGTACCACTGGTATATCTGCTTGTCATTCCGCAGCAGATCGTACACCTGCAGCGCCTTTTCCGGGTTCTTTGACGCCGCGCTGATCGCCATCGCCCCGTGGGTGATCAGGTCCTTCACCACATTCCCGTTGCCCATGCCCCAGTAGAAATACTGGAGGTCAGAGCCGGGATGCAGCCGGTCCATCGTAACCCGCAGGCCAAAATAAGTTTGCGTGTGATGCTGAGACAAGCCGGAAAGCCCAAGCTCCTGATTCTGCCGGGTGTCGCCGGTGTAATTCAGCACATCCTCGCGCCAGAAACCCTTCTTGGCCCAGCGGTCAAAGGTCTGCGCCGCCTCGATGAATTCCGGCCCCTCGAAATATTCGGAAACCACCGTGGAGGGGTCATTCAGACTGTAGCGGAAGATGCCGTAGTTGCCCACCGCGATGCCCCGGATGTTCTGGGTCATGTTTCTGCCTTGAAAAAACCCGTCCATGATGCCGTCATAGCGATCCTCGTTGGGCCCGGACACATCGTAGGGAACCGCCTCGGGGTGGAATCGCTTTACCCCGTCCAGGTAGGCTTCCAGCTCCGCGAAGTTCGTTACCTGCGTAACCCCCGCTTCCCGGCCCCAGTCGCCCCGCCAGTACACCCCGTGGTTGGTGTACTGGGTGAACTGATCCTCCGGGATGATCATGATCTTCCCGTCCACCCGGCACACGTCCCAGTGCGCGGGCGTTACCTCCCGCCAGGTAACCGGCGCGTTGGTCTTGATAAGCTCATCGTCCATGGCAAGGAACCCGCCCTTGCGGGAGATCTCCCAGGCAAAGAGCCAGTCGGTGGCGGACATCACCAGGTCGATGTTGGGGTCTCCCGACGCCATCGTAAGCTGGTACTGATTCTGCCAGTCCGCCCAGGCGATGTAGCGGAGCGCCAATTGCGCGTTGGCCAGCTCCTTGATCCGGGGATTGATCTTCTCCGCCAGAATTTTCTCCAGCTTCCCGTTCGTGGGCTTATCGCCCAACAGCAGCATGGTAACGGTGGTTACCGCGCCGCCTCCCGAAGCGCCGCCGCTTTTGCCGCCGGTGCAGGCGGCACAGACCAGCGCGGCAGCCAATGCCGCCGCCGCGCAATTTCCCGCGATTCTTTTCATGTTCGTATCCTCCAAAACAATATGATGGGCATTGGGAAACGCCGGTTTCCCAAGAGCGCCCTTTATGGATTACCAATCCATATACCCGCAACCGGCGGAGCCCTGGTTTCCGGGCCTTCCGCGCCGCAGACAGAACCCCGGGCGGCTCATTCCCCAAGCGGGGGTTCCGCCGCGGACGTTCCGCGAACCATGCCGGAGCGCCCGTACGGTGATCCGGATCATCTGGAACATGATCCGGTTCTTCCGTACCATGATCCGGATTTTCCGTAACATGATCCGGTTCTTCCGTCGCATGATCCGGTTCTTCCGTAACATGATCCGGATTTTTCGGATCATGATCCGAATCTTCCGTACCATGATCCGGATTTTCCGTGCATGATCCGGCGCTTCCGTGACATGATCCGAATCTTCCGTAACATGATCCGGCTCTCCCGTAACATGCTCCGGGTCTTCCGTACCATGCCCCGAATCATCCGTAACATACTCCGAATCATCCGTACCATGGTACGGAATGTACGGAGCGGAGGGGGGAAGTCTCCCCCTACGGCCAAGCCCGCTACGCGGTCTCGTCCTACCCCCTATGCGGGGGTTCTACCCCCGCAACGCCCCCATTTGTGCAGGGGGGCTCCGGCCCCCCTGCAACCCCCCCGCCGGAGGGCCTAGGCCCCCCGGCCCCCCCTTAAAGTTGCCGGCGGCGGGCTCCGGTCTCCCCTCGCTCCAGCCTCCTCTATTCCGCTCCCTAGCCCTTCACCGCCCCAATCGTAATCCCCGAAATAAAATATTTCTGCACAAATGGATACAACAGCACCACCGGCCCCGTCGCCAATACCGCCGTGCACATCTTTAATGTCGTCGTCGGCAGCGTCCTCATCACCACATTCGCCCCCGCCATCGACTGCCTTAACGCCGCCGCCTCATTCACAATCTTGTACAAAAAATACTGCAGCGGCTTGTAATCCAAATCAGGCAAATACAGCATCGAGTTGTACCACTCGTTCCAGTAACTCAACGCCAGAAAAAGTCCCACCGTCGCCAGCGCCGGCTTGATCATCGGAAAAATCAAAGCGGCAAAAATCCTAAAATCCCCCGCCCCGTCTATCTTCCCCGACTCGGTAATCTCGTAGGGAATCGACTTCATAAAATTCCGCATCAGAATGATAAGCCACGGCGACATAAGCAGCGGCAGAAACACTGCCAGGTAGTTGTTCTTGAGATTCAAGTAGCGGGTTATCCAGATGTAAGACGGCGCAAGCCCCGCCGAAAACAACGTCGTAAAATAGAAGAAAAAAGAAATCTTGTTGCGAAGAAAAAAGTCAGGCCGGTACAGAGCATAGCCGGTCATGGAAATCAGAAACAGCCCCGCCGCGGTCCCGGACACGGTAAGCGCGATAGTCACGCCGTAGGAACCCAAAAGCTGCTTGGGACTTCTAAACGCCAGCCGGTAAGTCTCCAGACTGAAATCCCTGGGGAGTATGCCCACCCCCGAAGCGGTCAGCGCCGCCTCGGAACTGAATGACGCCGACACCATCATCACAAAAGGAATCAGGCACAGCACGGAAAACACCGTAACAAAAACAAACGCAAAGGCAGTTACCGCGCCCGAAACGCTGTCCCTGCGCACCTTCACCGAATATGCCGCCATAAAATGCCTCCTTTAGAACAGCGCGTAATCCGCTTCGAGCTTTTTGACGATGTAATTCACCGTCATAACAATGACGAATCCAAACGCCGACTGGTACAGCCCCGCCGCCGCGGAATAGGAAAAGTTAAACTGATTCATCAGGCTGCGGAACACAAAGGTTTCGATAATGTCGGTGGTTGGCTGGAGCGTCGCGTTGGCGGTGCCCACCAGGTTGTAGAATAAGCCGAAGTTCCCCCGCAGTATGCCGCCGATGGAAAACAGCACCAGAATAACTGCCGTGGGCTTGAGGCTCGGCAGGATGATGTACCATATCCGCTGGAGGGCGTTGGCCCCGTCGATCTCGGCTGCCTCGTAGATAGCGGTGTCGATGCCCATGATCGCGGCAAAGTACACGATGGAACCGTAGCCCGTGCCCTGCCAGAGATTCACCAGCACGATGATCACCGGCCAGGCCCAGGGCATGGAGAAAAACTTCGGCGCGTCCTGTCCCAGGCTTCTGAGCAGGTTGGGAATAAAACCGTAATCGTAATTCAGGATGCTGAACGCCAGGAATCCTACCAGCACCGCGGAGATAAAGAAGGGCAGGAACATGATCGACTGGGCAATTTTTTTGAACCACCTGGCGCGGATTTCGTTCAATAAAACCGCCACCAGTATCTGGGTGAAATTCCCCAGGGCGATAAAGCCGATGTTGTAGAGGATCGTGTTCCGGGTAAGCTGCCAAAGTTTGCCGGAAATAAAGAGGAAGCGGAAATTCTCAAAACCCACAAAGCGGCTGCCGAAGATGCCCTGGTTGTACTTAAAATCCGTAAAGGCGATATAGGCCCCCGGCATGGGGACATACGAGAAGATAAGAAAGAACAGCAGCGCCGGAACGCACATGAGTATAAGGGTTCTGCACTCCCACAGTTTCCGGCCCAGGGTTTTCCGGTGTATAGTCCTACTTATTATAGGGGGGGGGGGGGGGGGGGGGGTAACTGCATACAATGACTCCTTTGACATGATCTGCCTCCTTGGGGCAATACCGGATAAAGCGCCGCCAGATGCGGCGCTGCGCGTCTTCTCCCGGTCATCCAAGCCGAATCTGATCAAGCCAGAACTGAAACCGGTTTCAAGACGTTAAGTAAGTATAAAGGGAGTATTTTCGTTTTGTCAAGCGTTTTTTTCACTTTTTTTCGGAGACCCGCAGGAATCCCGGACGACAAGCCGGGGGCTGATCAACTGGAGCGGTGGAACCGGTTTCTTTTCTATCACCCTAAGGGCCGTATCCACCAGCCTCCCGCCGAATTCGGCGTAGTTGTAGTCCACCGAGCTCAGCCGGGGCTGGACCGCCTCGGCAAGGAAGGTATTGTCGAAGCTGACGATGGAAATATCCTCGGGAATGGATAGGCCCCGGTCAAAAACCGCCCGCATAGCCCCAATGGCGCTGTAATCATTGACCGCGATCACCGCCGAAGGGTCCCCGCCTGAGTCCAGCAGTTCCTTCATGCAGCGATAACCTCCGTCTTCCGCATAATCCCCCTCCCGGATGTACTCCTCCCGGAAGGGAAGCCCGTAGGTTCCCGTCAGATAGATGTACTGCTGGAGCTTTTCGTGGGTTGACTGCACCCGGCGCTCGCCGCCGATAAAGGCGATGTCCCGGTGCCCCAGGGAGACCAGGTGTTCCATGACGAGCTGCATGGATTCCCGGTGGTTGATCCGCACGGAATAACTATCGGTTCCGTCCAGCTTGCCCGACGAGATAAAGGGAATAGTCCGGGTAAGCCGCCGGACCCGCTCCGCATAGTCCGGGTCGGTAACCAGATCGTCCACCCTGCAGCCCACCTGAATGACGGCCTCCACCCGCTGGGCGTAGAGTTTCTCCAGATGGGCGTTCTCCAGGGCCCGGTCGTTGAAGATATTGCAGAGCAGCGCCGTGTATCCCCGCGCATGGGCGGCCTTTTCGCACTCCACCGCCAGGGCCGCGTAGTAGGGGTTCCTGATGTCCGCGGTCATAAGCCCCAGGATCCGGGTAGACCGGGAAAGCTGCCGGGCCACCTCGTTGGGCCTAAAGTCGTGCTTCCTGATGATCCCTTCCACGAGCTCCCGCTTCTGATCGCTGACCCGGGCCTTGCTGGTCAGCACCCGGGAGACCGTGGCCGGGGAAACCCCCGCCTCCTTGGCAATGTCGTAGATGGTAATATCAGCCATAGGCTTAGTTTCCTCACAGGCTCTTATCGTTTCCCGCCAACGGCGCTTCGGTTCACGGACCGAGAAACATACGGGTTTTTAAAAGAATTTGTTCAGGAACAGAAGTTTCTAAACAGCTCTATTCAATACCAAGCGCTTTTTTCTGTTTACTCAAATACACCAGTTGAGCCGTTACCATGTTTGAATAACGCTGCTGTAACAATTCCTTTTCCACAAGACTAATACCAGGGGACTTTAAAATATTCCTAATCCGCGCCTTATGGCCAAGACAGGCAGCATGGAAAGCGTCTTTGACCATTCCTTTATAACGGAAATTTAGGTGATGTGAAATGGATTGTTCAACAAATTGATAAACAGGTTCATTTTCTAAAATTTTTAAGGCAGAAAACGCCTCATCAATATCATGTATGGCATTGGTAAGACTGGACACAGTGTTAGTATCAGCAGCAGCGCAAAACTGGAGTTCCTGACTGATAAAAGTATATTCAGCCATCATAATCAATTCCAAGTCCAGGGGCGCAATCATTTGAACTGCTTTAAAAACCTCCATCGCAAGGGAAAGCCCTGCTTCATAGTTAATCCTTCCTTTCCGTTCAAGACCATCGGTGTTCTGCCCTTTACGGCCAACATCAATGCGTAAAACACTCTCGTGTATTTTAGCGATTAAGCCAGTCCGGTCCAAAGGCCGCCTCCGCTTCCGCCATATTCCAGCCTGAATTTTTCAAATAGCCGGCATATCCGTGATCTTTCCAAATTTTGGCCAGATAAGGGGGCAAGGGAACCGTTTTAACAAGAATATCCGCCTCCGCCCCGTTACCCGAATCCCGCAGGGCGGAAACTTGCAGTAAAACATCCAGTTTTTCGTTCAGCGTCATGGTGATATGGTAGTCCTATCATGGAGTTTGGACAAGCGTTATGGATCGGGACATCTCCTCAACCCTTTGACAAGGTGCAGGGCCCGGCCCTGGAACGGCATTTTTTCGCCAACAATTTAGCCGCTTCTTTTGCTTTGGCAGGGTATACCCGCGGGCTTTCACGATTTTCATTGACGTTTCCGGTTAAAAGAAATTCGATCCAATTTTCAATCCGGTCTTTGGGGAAAATAAAAACAACCCGGTCAAAAATTTTCCTGGCAATTCCCGCCGCCTGCGCCGCATCCCAATATTTCTGTTTCAGTTGGTCCCCGTTCTCAAGGTCGTCGTCTATATCAGCCAGCACAACCAGCGTTGTATCACCTCCAGAGGAATTACACCTGGCCAACTCTTCCGGGAACGCCTTTAACAATTCTGATTTGCCTCCGCATGGAACAAACCGCGCTTTTCCGGTTTCCCATGGACGAAGCCATTCAGGGTCATAGGCTTTCAAAAACTCGTTTGCAAAAACCGGGTCAATGCTTGGCCCTTTCCTCCCTTCATGGATACAGACAATCCGGGTTCGCTTTGCCATGGACTATTCCTCCGTACCTGCCCTGACCCAGCCCCGGATAAGGGCTTCCCCGGCGCTCATCCCCGGCGGTATGTCCAGGTTCCCGGTACGGGTTGGTGAACGGTGGCTGTCCCGCCAGAAAAGCACCCCGGCGGAGGGATTGGCGGCAATAATTTCCGGGTTATGGGAAATAATAAGCGCCTGATGGGCTTCGTCTATCAGTCCGTTTACAGCGAGGAGCCAGGGCTGTAATTCCTGGAGGCTTACATAGTTATCCGGCTCGTCAATCAGCACGGAATTGCCCTCCCCCTGGGCCAGGGACGTATGGATCAGGTACAGGCTGACCAGCATTTTTTCGCCGTCGGATAACTGATTAAAGGGCAGTACCCCCCCTTCAAAATGCAATTCCAGCGCCTTGAAGGACATACCGGCATCGGCGAGCTTCAAAAATTTCAAATCCGGCCATACGGCCTGCAGCGATTCCCGGAGCATATCCGTATAGTGCTGATCCTGGGCCAGATGGCGGTACCATGAGATTACATTGCTTAAATCAAAATTCGGGAAACGGCTTTCGGCCTTGCTTTCACCTTCAATTCCCCGAATACCGGGACGCAGAATAAGTATGCTTGCCAGCGTCCTTTGCAGACACTCAATTTCGCGCCGTCCGGAAGCCGGCTGGATGGAGGCCAGCGCCGCCTGACGCCAATCCAGGGGAAAGCCCCTGCCCCCGTCAAAATGGACGCCCTCCAAATCCCTGGTATAGAGTTCCCTGCCGTCACAGACAGCCGACTCTTTAATGATCCTCGGCTCATGATGTTCGGCCTGTTCAAGGTGGATTACATACCGGAAATCATGATCCTCCGCCTGTAGGTCAAGCTCAAATTCCTGAGTTTTGCTTTCTTCAAGCCAGCGGGTGAAGTCAAGGGCTGATACGGTCCGTCCGCCGGAATCCGCCGCGCCGCCCAAAAAACAACGGCCGGAGGCGAGATCGCATACCAGTTTTATCGCGTCAAAAACAGAACTCTTGCCGGACCCGTTAACCCCGCAAAAAACCGCCAATGGATCAAAGCGCATTTCAAAAGCGACAAGACAGCGGTAGTTATTGGCATAAAACCTGGTAATCATACTAGCACTCCATGACCCTATTCTACCGGTGGGGACGCAGAGCGTCCACCGCTATCCACAGGGCCGCACAGTAGGGCTTCCCGATGATCCCTTCCACGAGCTCCCGCTTCTGATCGCTGACCCGGGCCTTGCTGGTCAGCACCCGGGAGACCGTGGCCGGGGAAACCCCCGCCTCCTTGTCAATGCCGTAGATGGTAATGTCAGCCATAGGGGACCCTTGCCAGGCAGGAAAAATGACAGGGTTTGGAAGTATCAGGCCAGGCGGCCTGTACGGGGACCCGCTGGAGATTTATCTCGATATAGCGCGGGGCCTCGCTGAACGGGGCTTTTAAAAGACGGCGTTCTGCCTATTCCAAAGGGCTTGTTTTTGCTAGTATAGCCTCAAGGGGGACCGCTTTGAAACTGCTCTGGAAAATCGCCCGTGAAGCGCGGAAATACAAGGGCCTGCTCTTCACGGGAGCCCTGTCAACTTTGCTGCTGACCTTACTCAACCTTACCGCCCCGCGGCT
>JAITHH010000076.1 GCA_031280065.1 Treponema sp.
GGATCAGCCTCATAATGAATTGCGGAGTTAAGCCCGGCCACGCCGCCTGTTGCTCCATTCCCCGAAACAGCGCCCGTGTTGTAGCTGGCCGTTATAAAGCCCTGGTTATTCCCGCACACGCCGCCGGTATAGCCGTCATTACCAGTACCAGTACCAGTACCGGTAACAGCGCCCTCATTTTTGCAGGCGATGATATACGGCTTCACACTCCAGTCCCTCCTTTCATAAGCGTTTTCCCCGGCCACGCCGCCTACATTATACTTTCCTGAAACTGTGCCTGTACTCTTATTGGAGCTGGCCGTTATTTCACCGTCCATGTTTTGTCCGCACACACCGCCGATGTTGTGAGACTCTCCCGTGCCCTTAACAGGGCCGGAATTATGACAGCCGGTGATCATGCCCTTATCATTTTTCCCGGCCACGCCGCCTCCATTACCATTTGCCCGGACCGCGCCCGTATTGTTACTCTTCTCGATAATGCTGCTCGTGCCATTGGAACTTCCCGCTATGCCGCCCACAGATTCATTGCCGGACACCGCGCCGGTATTGGTGCAATCTGTGATGCGCAATATATTTTCTCCCGCGATACCGCCGATGGTGTCGCTGGGAGAATATACCCTGCCCGCATTGGAAGAGGCTTCAATCGTGCCCATGTTATACCCGGCCAAACCGCCCGTGGAAGAATCGCCTTCAACATTAACCTTGTTCCCCACCGTGCAGTTTTTGATCGTGCCATACCAGTTGTACCCGCACAGGGCGCTCACGAAGCCCCTCCCCAGCACAATGCCGGAATTCACCGTAATATTCTCAAGTGCCGCGTGGTCTATGTACCCGAAGAGCCCGGCGTTGGGGGAGATTCTGCTGATGTACAGCGCGTAGATCTTCTTCCCGTTCCCGTCATACGTGCCGGTAAACGGCGCGTCCTCCCTCCCCAGCGGCTCCCAGTTAAGGCGGTATGTCTCCAATCCCTGCTGCATTCCCTGCTGCATTCCCACCAGGTTCAGATGGCACTCCTGCTTGTACGTGCCCTTCAGGGAATTCTCGTCCCGGTTAATCAGGGCGAGTTCCCCGGCGGCGGCAATGGGAATGTAACCGTTCACAGCGGGCCTGAATTCCAGCTCGCCGGTAAAGCTGATTTTCAGGTCGATGGGCTCATCTTTTTTCCACGCCCGCCCCAGGGCGACCATCTTCCCATTCGCCAGGATCAGCGAAGCGAACATCCGTCCAATACCGGGGGGCTGCGTTTTCGGGTAGTTGATTGCGATATAGCCGGTCTCTTCGCCGTCCTTCACGATTAACCCGTCATACCAGGTGCCGTCTATAAAATACACCACCACCGGAATAATTTCCGGATTATCCTGGGCATTAACGATGTACTTGCCTGAAACCCGGATATTCGTCGGTTCTGCCTTGAGGATCAGGTTGAATCCGCCGTCGGCCCCCTCCTGCGGGGTCAGCACCAGGGACTTCCCCATGCTGGGTTTGAGGCCCTCCTGACTGGTGATGACCGTGAAGATATAGGATGTGCCGTTCACCAGCCCGGTGATGGACGCCCCGCCGTCATCATATACGGTAATCTTCTTATCAGGCGCATCGGGCACCACGGTTATATCATCTTCAGAAACCGTAATACCGGTGCCTTTCAGGGAATCCCAGAACAGGGTAACGCGGCTGTCGAGCGCCGTACCCGTGAGCCCCGTTACATCGGCGGCCCGGCCCGACGGATCACGGGGCGTCGCGGAAGTGATACCGGGAATGTTGAGTACCGACTGGTCATTGACCGGGGTAACGGCGAAGAAATAAGTATATTCCTTCTCAGCCCCATTGTCAGGGACGTTTTTAATCCCCTTTTCCTTATTTATGACTATCCCCTTGATGCCATCGCCAAGAGCCACATCTATTGGCGTAAAAAATTGCGTTTGTCCGGTATTACGCGGGCTCTGCCCCGCCCCCTCCGCAGCATCCTTCACCTTCTGCACCAGGTCCGCGTATGCGGTATTGGGAGCGCCATAGGCGTAGTAAATCCGCAGGATGGTGCATTGTGTATTCGGATCTTTCCAGTTCAAGGTAACGGTTTCGCTGCCGGCCTGGGCCACGAGGTTTGTTACCGCCCGGTCATCATCGCTGGTTGCGCTTGAATCGCTCCCCGCGGCGCTGGGAATCATCACCGTGGATACGCCGTAGCTCTTCTTCCCCGCCGCGTTCACCGTCCGTATATAGAAGGTATAGGGTTTGCTGTTCACCAGGCTGGACACAACGGCCCCCAGCAGATGATCGGCGACTTCTATGGCGCCTTCGCGGGGAACGACGCTCACCTCAACGGACACGACCTTCTTCGCCTCTCCGCCGTTCGGGTGGGTATCCGGCAAGCTCCAGTTAAGACTGATGGAGCCGCTGCTTCTGCCTCCGATCAGGTTCTGGATGTCGTCCGGGCGCTCCGGGTCGTTCCCATGCGGTGTCGCGGAGATGATCATCGCATGTCCAAGGGGTTTGTCATCCGCATCCAGGGGGGTAACGGCAAAGTAGTAGGGTTTGCCGTTCTCCAGTTCCTTTATGACGATTTCCTTTACGGACTTGTCCGCGAATTCCGTCCCGCTGGCTCTGGCGGATTTCGATTGAATGTCCGTATAGGAATTCGAGAAGTCAATCTTCACACCGGCGAACTGCGCTGAGTTGGAGCTGGGACTGCCCCAGGACAGGGTGGCTTCCTCATCGCCGCCCCATGCCTGGAGGCTGCGCAGATACACCCCCTGTCCGTCCGCTGAATTCCAGCCGGCGTTTATATCAAGGGGCCCGGAGGGGGCGTCCTTTTTTTCGGGGAGAAGCCACTGGTAGATGGGGTTTTCGCACCCCGCCAGCAGGAACACGGCAAAGAAAGAGAGCAGAAGGGTAAACTTCTTCATAAAAAGTCTCCAAAATAGAAAAGTAAATACAAAACTGGAATCAGTGTAACAGCGCGTACCGGGGAAAACAAGAGGGATCGAAAAAAAGGCCAACCGGGGGGGCCGGGGCCCCCCGCCGCGCCCTGCTCAGGCTAAAACCTTCGCGCATATGTGCTAATAGGGGGTATTACGTGCGCTGCGCCATACCGCAACGCTGCGTCAACGCCCTGGCGGGCGCAGCCCCCTCGCGTCCCTTCTCTTGCGTGCGGCAAAAGAGGTTCTTAAACTTATCAATATGGTACAAAACGCCACCCTGTGCGAACGGAACAGAGCGTCCATCGTGGCCGGGTTGTTTTATCCTGATACCCGGACGCAAACCGAGACAGCCATCGCCTCATTCGGCCTCAAACGGGGAACCGGCGGCGCGGCGGCGGCAATCATCGCCCCGCACGGAGCCTGGGATATTTCAGGAACGCGGAGACGCTCGTGGCGGTCTCGGCGAATCTCTCCCGGAACGCCGCCGAAGAGACGGCCCGCACCGAGGCGGAGACCTGCGTCAGGCTCCTGCGGCAAAACGAGCCTGGCGCGTTCAGCGCCGCGCTGCGGGCGGGGTGTATCAAACCCTGCGGGGGCGCGGCAATCGCGGCGCTTTTGGAAAGCGGCCTGGTCATAGGCAAAGCGGGGGAACCGGCGCAGGAGCCGCTCATCAAATCGCGGGACGAGAACGGCAATACCATTTACTACGGGGGAATCGCGTTTTACTGCTTGCCGCGCACAGGCCGGCCAGTGGGGAAGAGACGGTTTACCACCCCGGTGAATCCTGACCGCATGGCTGCGGTTAGCGGCAGCAAATACATACAGGAGCCCTGGCCTGCGGACTAAAGTCCGGCCGCAGCGTTTTGCAGATGTTCGGCCAGCAGTTTTTTCTTATCCTCCGGGACAGGAACACTTTGGTTCCGGCTGAAATCGAAACAAACGATCACCGCCCGGCCTTTAGCGCAGAGACGCCCCTCCTGCCAGGCTTCGTGATACAGCGTGAATGATTTAGTGCCAATGCGCTCCACAGACGTTCTGATCTCCACCTCATATTGAAAGAACATCTGGTCCGTAAAGTCGTAATCCGTGTGCGCCATGATGAGCGGCCACGACTCGCGGGAGAGGACGGGGCTGGATGAGAAAATACGAAACAGGGGATTCCGGGCCAGTTCAAACCAGCCCGCTAAAACCACATTGTTAATATGCCCCAAACTGTCCACATCGCCGAACCGGGGACTTACTTTGGTGATAAACATTGTTTCTCCTTCTTGAGATTGCTTTCAATACCGTTTGGCCGCGTACTCAACCCAGCCTCCGGCTTTCACCAGAGCCCGCTCAAAATCCCGAAGTACCAGCGGAACGGCCATTTCCCTGCCGCCGCCGCTTAGAACAAGGCGTCCGCTCTCGATGTCCACTGCCAGCGCGGTTTGCGCGCCGGAAAAAGTTTGAAAGACTGCTTCCATTACATTTGCGCTCATCTCCACTGCCAGCATCCCGCAGTTGTACATATTTTGCCGGAAGATACGGGCGAAACTCTCCGCGGCGGCAATGTTGATGCCGTTCACCTCCAGCGCCCAGGGGGCGTGTTCACGGGAACTGCCGCAGCCGAAATTCGCCCTGGTAAAAACGGCTCCCTTGCCCGCAATGTCCCGTTTGGGGATAAAGCCCGGCAGTTTCAGGTCCTCCAGCAGGTAGGGCTTCAGCGCCTCCTTGGTATTCTCCGTCAAATACCGCGCCGGAATGATCTCGTCTGTGTTTATGTCGCTGCGATCCAGAAATAACACGTAACCGCCAAATTGTTTCATATTGCGCTCCTTCCTTGAGGGGGACGCCGCCGGTTAATCATCAAGCGCGGCAAGCGCCCTGTCTACCCGCGCCAAAGAACGCGCCGCGCCCAAAAGCCGGATCGAGCCGAACAAAGGCGGGCTGACCCGCGCCCCGGTGATTGCCACCCGCAGGGGCATCAGCAGATCCCCCAGCTTGACCCCCTCCGCCTCGGCGCGGGCCTTGACCAGGGCTTCGGCCTCCCCGTCGTCCAGCGCGGCCAGGCTTTCTACCATATCCCGGCCTCTATGGAGCAGGGCCGCGGTTACATTCAGACCGGCCTTTTTGGGAAAGAATTCCTCCGCCGAGGGGAGCGGGGGCTCGGAAAAAAGGTAGCCCAGCTTTTCCGGCGCCTGGGAAAGCAGCGTAAGCCGCTCCTTGATCAGGGGCATGGCCGCGATAAAGAGCCGCCGCTGTTCCGGGCCGGGTTCCGCGCCGGGGGCCCCGAAGAGACCCGCAGACACCGCGTAGGGCAGGGCCAGCGCGGCCAGCGCCTCATCGCTTTGCAGCCGGATATAGCAGCCGTTGTACCATTCCAGCTTCTTGTAGTCGAACACCGCCGGGGCCTTGTTGAGTTTCTCCAGGCTGAACCGCGCCGCCAATTCATCCAGGGTGTAGAAGTCCTTGCCCTCTTCGTAGGAAGCGCCCAGGAGCGCCACATAGTTGATCAGCGCCTCCTTCAG
>JAITHH010000115.1 GCA_031280065.1 Treponema sp.
CAGGTGGTGCCCACCACGGTGTCCACGGATCAGGCGAACCCCCCGGACATTCTGGCGATCATCGCCGCCTCCGCGGCGGTGCATATTTCGGAGATCCCCTTCGGGGGTCCCATCGCCGGGGTGCGGGTCTGCCAGGTAAAGGGCCAGCTGGTGGTGAACCCCACCTACGAGGAGATCGGGCAGTCCACCCTGGAGATCGTGGTGGCCGGTACGAAAGAGGGGATCACCATGGTGGAGGGGGGCGCCGCCGAGGTGGGGGAAGACCTGATGATCGAGGCCCTGGAAAAGGCCCGGGCGGTGATCATCCAGTTCTGCGAGCTGCAGGAAAAGCTCCGGGGGCTGGCGGGGAAGGAAAAACTTCCCCTCACGGAAACCCCGGCGGCGCTGGAAAACCGGGAGGCCATCCGTTCCGCGGCCTATCCCCGGCTGGAGGAAGCCTGTTTTGTCAAGGGCAAGATGGAACGCCACGACGCCATTGGGGCGGTGAAGGCGGACCTCAAGGGCCGCTATGCGGAGCAGCTTGAGGACGAGACCCAGAAAAAACTGTTCGACGCCCTTTTTGAGGAAATGGAGTACGAGATCCTCCGGTCCTCGATTCTGGACAAGGGGAAGCGGGTGGACGGCCGGGGAACCGAGGACATCCGGGATATTTCCTGCGAGGTGGGGATTCTGGCCCGTACCCACGGATCGGCGCTCTTTACCCGTGGCGAAACACAGGCATTGGTCGTAACCACTTTGGGCACGGTCTTTGATGAGCAGGTCTTCGACGACATTGAGGGGGACAAGCGGGAGCATTTCCTGCTTCATTACAACTTCCCCCCCTACTCGGTGGGCGAAGTGGGGCGGCTCGGAACGGGCCGCCGGGAAATCGGCCACGGCAACCTGGCCCGCCGCTCCCTGGAAGCGATGGTTCCCACCAAAGAGGAATTCCCCTACACCGTACGGGTTGTTTCCGAAATCATGGAATCCAACGGCTCGTCCTCGATGGCCTCGGTCTGCGGCGGCACTCTTGCCATGCTCCACGCCGGCGTTCCCATGAAAAAGCCCGTTGCCGGCATCGCCATGGGCCTTATCACCGAGGGCACGGGCGGCCCCGGCGACCGCTACGCGGTGTTATCCGACATTTTGGGCGAGGAAGACCACCTGGGCGACATGGACTTTAAAGTCGCCGGAACTGAGGATGGGATCACCGGTTTTCAGATGGACATCAAGATCGCCGGGGTGAGCCCGGAGGTGATGCGGAAGGCCCTGGATCAGGCCAAGCGGGGCAGGCTCCATATTCTCTCCATTATGAACCGGACTATCGGCAAGCCCGCAGGCAGCATCAGCGAATTCGCCCCCAAGATCGTTACCTTGAGCATCGACGTGGACAAGATCGGGGCGCTCATCGGGCCGGGGGGCAAGAACGTCAAAGCCCTCTGCGAGCAGTACAGCGTGAGCATCAACACGGAGAACGACGGCACGGTTACTATCTACGGGAAGAACGCCAAGGACGCGGAAGAGGCCAAGGCCGCCGTGATGGGCATCGTCTCTGACCCGGAAACAGGGCGTATCTACAACGGCGTGGTGCGCCGGATAATGGACTTCGGCGCTTTTGTGGAGATACTCCCCGGCAAGGAAGGGCTGGTGCATATCTCCAAACTTTCCCGGCAGCGGATCGCCCAGGTTACGGACGTGGTAAAAGAGGGCCAGGAGATACCGGTCAAGCTCCTGGAGGTCGATAAGATGGGAAGGCTCAACCTTTCCTATATTGACGCCATTGATCCCGGCGGGGAGGCCGGGGAGCGTCCGCCCCGCCGGGACAGACGGTAACGCGCCGCTTACGCGCCCATGACGCTCAATATCCGCAAGAAGAGCGCGGAGGTCCGTTTACCCTGCTATGAAAGCGAGGGGGCTGCGGGGCTTGATATCCGGGCCTTTCTCCCGGCGGATCGCGGTATTCCCCCCCTGGGGCGGGAACGGATTCCGACCGGGCTCCTCCTGGAAATCCCCGCGGGTTATGAGGCTCAAGTGAGGCCCCGGTCAGGCTTGGCCGCCCGGTATGGAGTAACGGTCCTCAATGCTCCCGGCACGATTGATTCGGACTACCGGGGGGAGCTGGAGATCATCCTGATCAACCTGGGGGCCGAAATGTTCACCGTCCATAACGGGGACCGGATCGCCCAGTTGGTAATCGCGCCGGTCAGCCGGGCGCAGGTAGCGGAGGTACAGGCCCTCGGAGATTCAGCGCGGGGGGCCGGGGGCTTCGGTTCCACGGGAATATGAACGCTGCGGCGGCGGACGGGGGATTGGGCCGTTCCCTTTCCTGGACGGTGTTCCGCTATATCGTGGCGGAAACCCTGTTTTCATTTCTGGTAGCCTTTCTCTTTTTCTTCTTTATCTTCTTTATCAATCAACTGCTGCTCATGGCCCAGGACATTTTGAGCAAAAAAGTCCCCTTTACCCAGGTGGCGCTCTTGGTGCTCTACGCCCTGCCGTCGATCATCGCCCTGTCCGCGCCCTTCGCGTCCCTGGTGGGCACCCTGATGACCATCGGGCGGTTCTCATCGGACAACGAGATTCTGGTCATGCTGGCATCGGGGCTTGCGTACCGGAATATCTTCCTGCCCGCCCTGGCGGTCGGAATTTTCATCTCCATGGTGTCCTTCTTCGCCAACGATGTGCTCCTGCCTGCGGGAACCGTGCAGTACGCCAAGCTGTACCGGCGGATTCTGGCAGCCACCCCGGCCCTGGAACTGGAGGCCAACGCGGTAAAGCGCTTTAAAGATACGGTGGTGGTAACCGGCAACGTAACCGGCAACGTCATCGCCGATGTGCTGATCCTGGACAAGACCGCCAGCGGCGAGCGCCGGCTCATCCTCGCCCGGAGCGCGGAACTGCGGGACGCGGGAAAAGAGGGGTTAAGCCTGGATATGGACAAGGCGTTCATTCAATCCTCCAAAGAGGTCGCCCGGCGGGATTACGATTACGCCTCCAGCGGGTTTCTGCGCTACTGGGTGCCCCAGGAGGACCTGATCCAGGCGGTGAGCGCCCCCAGCGCCCGGGAGATGAGTTCGGTGGACGTGTACCGCGAGATCAAGAAGAAGGAAGAGGCCCTTGCCGTCAAACTGGACGCCCGCTACGGGAAAGCGATGGAGTACGGCCTTGCCCTGGAGCAGATTCTGCGCCAGGGGCCGGGGCGCGACAGTTGGAACCGGCGCGCCAATGCCGCCTCCTCCTTTACCAAGGAGATGGAGACCATCAGCGCGGTGCGGAAAGACATGACCCTTTCCATCTACCGCCTGGAATTCTACAAAAAGTTCTCGATCCCCCTGGGCGCCCTGTCCTTTGTGTTTCTGGCGGTCCCTTTGGGCCTCTTGGCCAAAAAGAACGGGCAGACGGTGGGGTTCACCTTCGGGCTGGTCATCGCGTTTTTCTACTGGGCGATGCTCTTGGGGGGACAGACCATGGGCGGGCGCTTGGGCTATTCGCCCTTTTGGACCATGTGGCTGCCCAATATTCTCGTTACCAGCGCCGGGCTGGTGATGTGCGCGGTGAGGATCCGCCGGTGATTCTGGACCGCTATCTGTTAAAGCAGTTTTTCCCGGTCTTCGCGGTGGCGTCGTCGATGTTCATGCTCCTCATGTCCCTGGTTGATCTGTTCGCCAATCTCACACGCTACTTGAGTTACGAGGTGCCCCTCAAGCAGATACTCCAGGTGAGCCTGTACTACCTCCCCAAGAGCTTTTCCTTCGCCCTGCCCATCTCCCTGCTCTTTGCCGCCGCCTATACCTTGGGGGACCTGTACGCCCGCAACGAGCTGACCAGCATCTTTTCTTCGGGCATCCCCTTTTGGCGCTTTAGCGCCCCGCTCATCGTCGTGGGGCTCGTGTTTTCCCTGTTCGCCTTCTTCTTCGAGGACCGCGTCGTGATCCCCACCCTCAAGCTGAAAAACGATCTGGCCCGCTTCCTCCTGCACCAGCAGCGTGCGGATAACAATTCGGACATTGTGATCAAAGCCCAGGGCGGCAGGCTCATCTATGCGGTGGACTATTACGACGACGCCACTTCATCCCTCAACGGCTTGAGCATCATCGAACAGAGCGAGGAGGGAGAATTCATCTCCCTGATCCGCGCACACCGGGCCTCCTGGAACGGGGAATACTGGACCTTCACCAATCCCCTGATCTACTCCTGGGAGGGGAAGCGCCTGGCTGTACGGGCCCTGGACGAGACCGGCGATTACCGCGAACATCCCGATACCTTCAAGCGGAACGCCGTGGACGCGGGCGCCCTCTCCGCCCGGGACGCGGCGCTCTTGGTGGCCGATCTCCGCAAGGCGGGGCTTCCCTTCACCAACGCGCTGACCGACTACTACCACCGCTTCTCGTTTGCGGCGGCTTCGTTTATCGTGGTTATCCTGTCGATTTCGATGGGGGGGCGTTTTAAGAAGAACATCCTCCTGATGAGCCTTTTGGCGAGCCTGGTGGCGGCGGTGGTCTTCTTTGTGATCGAGATGATCACCATGATGATGGCGCGGATGGGCTATATTCCGCCGATTGCGGGGGGCTGGTCTCCGGTGGTTGTTTTCAGCGTCATCGGCCTTGTCCTCTTACGGGGGGCGAAAACCTGATGGATAGCTTGTTTACGCCGGGACGCCGGGACCCTGCTTCCCGCGCCCGGACAGGGCTGCTTTCCCTGCCCCACGGGACGGCTGCCACGCCGGTATTCATGCCTGTGGGGACCAATGGAACCGTCAAGGCCCTGACGCGGGACGATCTGACGGAGATAGGCTTTGCAATCATCCTGTCGAATACCTACCACCTCTACCTCCGTCCGGGTATGGAGGTTCTCTCCGGCGCGGGGGGGCTGCACCGGTTTATGCGCTGGGACCGGAACATCCTCACCGATTCGGGGGGCTTCCAGGTCTTTTCCCTGGCCCCGTTCAGGAAGATACGGGACGAAGGGGTGGAATTCCGCTCCCATATCGACGGCTCCAGTCATCTGCTCAGTCCCGAAAGCGCGGTGGAGATTCAGACGATCATCAACAGCGACATTCAGATGCAGCTTGACGTGTGTACCGGCTGGGGTGTGAGCCGCCGGGAAGCGGAGGAGGCCCTGCGGATTACGGCCCGGTGGATGGACCGGGCAAAGGCGGCGTGGGAGCGGAAGCGGGACGCAGGCTACCAGGGCGCCCTATTCGGCATCGTCCAGGGCAACTTCTTCCGGGACCTGCGGGAACAGAGCGCGGCCCTGACGGTCCAGGCGGATACGCCGGGAATCGCCATCGGGGGGCTTTCGGTGGGCGAAAGCGAGGCGGTGTTCCTGGAATACCTGTCCTACACAAGCTCCCTGCTCCCCGAAGAAAAGCCCCGCTATGTGATGGGCGTCGGAACCCCCCCGTATATCCTGAGCGCCATCGAACAGGGGATCGACATGTTTGACTGCGTCCTGCCCACCAGAACGGGCAGGACTGGCCGCGTCTTTACCCGCCGGGGGGAACTTTCTATTAAAAAAGCCGCAAACCGCCTCGACTTTGGGCCGATAGATGAAACATGCGGCTGCAAAGTCTGCCGCGAGTACAGCCGGGCCTACCTCCGGCATCTTTTTAAAACCCAGGAGATACTCTGTTCCATGCTTGCCAGCTACCATAACCTTTACTTCCTCCACCGCCTGGTTGGGGAGGCCCGGAACGCGATTGAGGCGGGCTGTTTTACCGCTTTCAAGCGCTCTTTTTTACAAGATTACGCCAGTAATCAAGATTAC
Organism: Treponema sp.; assembly: GCA_031280065.1. Next base: position 5,746 of record JAITHH010000115.1, read on the forward strand.
GTTAGTAATCAAGATTACGCCGAAGGAGGCGCGGAATGATACGGAATTCGAGGAGGAGGCCGCCCGCTTTCTCCGCTCAAGGGCTCGCGCTGGGTCTGGTACTCCTCGCGCTCCCCGTCCTCAGCGCTCAGGAGAAGACCCAGGAAGAACAGCGCCGCGATACCATCCGGTATGGTACGGAAACCGAAATCGCCTCGCTCATCGGAACCTTGAAAACCGAAGGCGCCGATTACCTCGACAGCGACTTAACTTCCCTGGTGAATGACACCCGCAACAAAAACATTCTGGCCGGCGTGTTTGCTTTCTTCGCGGAGCGGACCAAAGGCGGGCTGGAACAGCGGGCCCGCCGCGCCATTGAAGAACGGGACGAAGAGGCCAGCGAGACGATCCTCGCGGCCATTGACTATCTGGGGAAGCTCAAAGACCCCCAGGCCGTTCAGATGGTCAAGGAACTGCTGGACGCCGAAGAGCGGCGCTTTATGAACGCCGCGTTCAGGGCCCTGGGGCGGATCGGCGGGGGGAATCCCGGTTCAGCTTCCGAGATCGCCGAATACCTCATCGATTACTACGCGAACCGCGATCCGGGGGATGAAAACCGCCGGGAGATCGTGATAGCGGTTGGGGAAACGGGTTCGCGGGAAGGGGTGCCCTTCCTCACGGACTTGTGCGCGAACAACGATGAGCGGGCGGTTGTACGCATGGCCGCGCTGGAGGCGCTGTCAAAGATCGGGGATGACCGGGGGCTCCAGCCGATCCTTGACAGCATAACTTCTTCGGATCCCAATGTCAGGTCTACGGCGGTGGCGGCCCTGGGGCCTTTTAACGGGAGCGAGGTGGATCGCGCCATTTTAGAAGCCTTCCGGGATTCCTACTGGCGCACCCGGATCAGCGCGGCGCAGGCGGCCAAAACCAGGAAGCTCACCGCGGCGGTTCCCTACCTGGCGTACCGGGCGGAGCGGGACGAGACGCCCAATGTCAAGGACGAGGCCATCCGCGCACTGGGCGCTATCGGCACGGGCGAGGCCCGGTCTGTTCTGGACAAGCTCTTTATAGAACGGAAGAACGCCGCCCGGGTGCGGCTTCTTGCCGCAGAGATGCTGACGGAATTGGACGGCAGCGGCTATGCGGAGCAGCTTGTTATTGAACTGGACGAGGCGAAGCGGACGAATCAGACGGCCCTCTACAACGGCTTCCTCAAGATAATCGGGGGCATGAAGTCCGGGAAGCTGGAAAGCCTTGCGGCCCGTTTCTTTGATTCGGGGGGGATAACGGAAAAGTCCTACGCCATAGACATGGTTGCCAACAACCGGTTCGTGGGTCTTGCGGATAGGGTACAGGCGCTGACCGCAGACGAGAAAAACGGCGGCCTGGCCCGTAAGGCGAAGTCGGCGCTTGATAAGATGGGCATATCGCCCTAGCCGTCGGGCGCGAACCGGCGGTTCGCGCCCCCTCCGCCCCCGGCGCTAGTTCACCGAACCGAGCCAGTCATCGTAGCCGGATTTTACTTCGTCAAGCTGGCTGATCAGCCCTTCGTATTTATCGCGTTCTTCCTTGATGATGTTGGCGGGCGCATGGCCTTGAATTAGCCGGTTCAGCCTGGCCTCAGATTCTTGAATGGCCTTTGAAAGGGATTCGTACCGGTGCCGGTAGGACACATAAACCTTCCCGTTCCCGCTGTACGTCGCGTTCTGGTCAAATTCCTCCAGTTTGGTGTTACTCGCGGAAAGCGTTTCGCCCATGGTATCGCTGAGGGCCTGGTAACGCTGGGCATTAGCGTCCTGGGAAAAAGCCGCCGCAGTAAAACAAACCAAAAGAACCGGGATAAGACAAATCTTCATTGTATGACCTCCTGTGTGTTTTATTGTATTCGGGGAGTTTGTTCTCTGTCAAGGTGTTATGGGTGTATCTGCCGCGGCGGAAACCCTTGAGCTGTTGCCGGCTTTCTGCTATAGTCTGTCGCGGAGCAGGGGAGCGCGGGGAACAAAGGGAGCGGATCATGGCGAGTTTGCGGGATGTGCGGCTGAGGATGCGGGCGGTGAGGCAGACGCTCCAAGTTACCAAGGCAATGAATCTGATTTCTACGGCGAAACTGCGGAAGGGCCGGCGTATTCTGGAAGATACGGAGCCCTATTTTACCCGGATACAGAAGTCCATGTTCGACATTCTCTCCACAGCCCAGCCGGTCAGCAGTAAGTTCTTCAGCCCGCCCGGGCGGACGCCGGGGCGGAGCGGTCAGTACCATACGGCGGTGGTGGCAATTACCAGCGACAAAGGGCTGGCCGGCGGGTATAACACCAACATCTGCCATTATGTCAACAATCTCTGCGTCAAGGCGCTCAACCCCATCCTTATTCTCATCGGCTCCATCGGTTGCCGCTACTTCGTCCACTCGCCCTACCTTATTCTGGAGAACTTCTCGTTCCATTCCCAACTGCCAACCATCGAAAACGCCAAGGAGATCGCCGATTATATCATCTCTCAGTACCTGTGGGGGATGTTTGACGAGGTTCATATCGTGTATACCCACATGTACAGTTCAGTCAAGCTCCTCCCCTCTGAACGGCAGCTCCTGCCCCTGAACGCCAAACGGATTCAGGAGGAACTGGCCCAAAGCGGCAGCCGGAAGCGGGCGGATCTGCGGTTTGAATTCCTCCCGTCTGAGGAGGAGGTGTTTGACGCGCTCGTGCCCATGTATATTAAGGGAGTTGTCTACGGTTCTCTGGTGGAAGCCTACGCGAGCGAACAGAGCGCCCGGATGGCGGCAATGGACAAGGCGTCCAAGAGCGCCGAAGACATGCTTGCATCCCTCCAGATCAGCTATAACCGGGCGCGGCAGGCGGGAATCACCCAGGAAATAACGGAGATTGTTTCCGGTTCAGCCTCGTTAAGCGGATAAACGCGGAGCCGGAAGGCTTCAAAGGGCTGAAATTCTCAGCGGCTGCCGCAATTCGGCGCAGAATATTATGCAAAAGGGGGAGGGGAGGCGGCCATTGTTAATCATCCGTATTCGGAATTGCTGGAGGCATCGTATTGACTTTTTTTAGTGCTGGCGGTTTACTCAACTTATGAGTAGCAAACCGGAAAAAGACAAGAAACGCTGGACGGGCGACGACAGCCAATTCACCCTGCTGGCCCTGCCCACGGCGGTATGGTACGTGCTGTTTTGTTATCTGCCCATGTTCGGTATCATTATCGCGTTCAAAAATTACCGCATCTCAGGCGGCTTTCTGCAAAGTATCATTAATAGTAAATGGATCGGCTTCCAAAACTTCCAATTTCTGTTCAGCAGCCGCGATATATGGCTCATCATCCGCAACACCCTCGCGTATAACGCGGTGATGATCGTCATCGGCACCGTGTTGACCATCGCCCTGGCCCTGATTGTCAGCGAACTGCATAACAAGACCGCCGCGAAGGTATACCAGACCATTTTGTTTTTCCCTTACTTCCTGTCCTGGGTGGTGGTTTCCACGCTGGTATGGGCCTTTTTAAGCTACGATATGGGCATGGCGAACAG
>JAITHH010000180.1 GCA_031280065.1 Treponema sp.
GCGGTGTACCGCTGGGTGGCGGCCCCGGACGCGGAGAACAGCCAGAAGTGCCTGGACACGGGGAACGAGTGCCCGGACACCCCCGCGGGGCTCCTCTCCCTGGCGGCTTTCTGGGCCTACGGGGACCTCATGCCCGTTGGGGAGCAGACCGTGCCAACCCCGCCGGGGCTTGCGGCAAACGGCTTGTGTCAGGTCCTGCTCATGTGCGCCCTGCACCAGGGCGGGACCCGGAAGCTCAAGGAGCGTTACGCCGAATACTTCCGCTTAGGGGTGGAGGTTTTCACCGGCGCGGACAACTGGGAGGCATCCCTGGCGGACCGGATCATGCCCCACGAAAAGATAGAGCCCGCCGGGCCGGCGCGGGCGGACGGAAACAGCGCGGCTGCGGAGAGCGGCCCATCGGCTGCTCCTGCTGGGAATGGCCCGGCGGCGGCTCCGGGGGTGAACGGCCAGAGCGTTCCGGCCCCGGAAAAACCGGCGAATGGGGAAGGGGAGGGGCCGCAATCCCAGAATGGGGCCAATGGCGGCAGCGGCTTTGTGTACAAACGCTGGAAGCCGGGAGGGGAAACGCCGTGATCCTAAGAGGGCTTCTGGCAAGTCTGGGGCTTGCGCTGGTATGTTCCGGCTGCGTCAGCCAGTACAAGGTGGTGGTGGAATTTTCCCCTGCCCTGCGGGAACATTTTACCGAGTACCCCACCATCGAGGTTGACATAGCCGCCATAACCGACGGGGAGGCATCCGAGGTAAAGCAAGCGGGGGTGGAGAAGTACTTTGCCCCGGACAGCGGAATCCGGGAGCGGCTCCAGAGCCAGACCTGCTTTTTCTCCCGGGAAGAACAGAAGACCTTTGTACTGCCCTCCAGGGCTCCGGTGTGGCAGAACTGGCGGCTCAAGAAACCCGCGAACATCCTGATCATCGCCAGCCTCCCCCATGACCCCTCTATCACCCCCGAAGCGGACCCCCGCTATCTTGTGGTTAAGATGAAGGGGAGTTATATTGTAGCCAGAACTATCAACATCCTGGTGGAGCCCAAAAAAGTCCTGAGTATCTCCCGCCCAAGCTCCGGATCAAAGGCCGCCGGCCCCCAGGGGCCTGAACAGTGGGTTGAATCCCGGTAAGGAGGAACGGCGTATGCGCTTTGAGGAATTGCTCCATTGGAACGACGGGCAGTTTTTGCAGCCCCACCATTTTCAGTATTTTCAGCGCCAGAATACGGAATGTTTGAAAACCAACCGCGCCCTGGCCCTGGCGTATCCCTGGGGACTCATCGAATTTGAGGTTGACGGCGACGCCCTGGCCGCGGGGCGGGTGGCGGTGAAGCGCTTTTCCGCGATCCTGGGGGATGGCACCCCCCTTTCCATGCCCGGCAACTGCCTCCTTTCGCCCCTGGATCTTACGGAAGTCCTCAAGCGGAATCCCGATGAAATCATGGTGTATATCGCCCTGCCCAACTGGGCGGAATTCGAGGCGAACCTGTCCGGGGACGGCGAAGGCGCGGAAAAACGGCGCTTTGCCCCCCAGAAGAAGCGGGTCCGGGACGAGAATTCCGGGGACAACGAGATAACCCTTATCACCCGGCGGCTCAACGCCCGGCTCACCACCCATTTCGACGCCAACAAGGATATGCAGATCCTCCCGGCCCTCAAGCTGAATGTCCTGAGCCACGATAAAACCCAGCGGGCCCTGGAAATAAACGAAAAGTATTTCCCCCCCTTCCTGATCCTCACCCCGGACAGCCCCCTCTCCGGGCACGTCCAGGGGCTCATCGCGGATCTGCGCCGCTGTAAAGACAAGGCCCTGGACGTGCTCACCGCGGGGAATTTCAAGAACGAGAACCTTTCAGGCTTCAACGCCTATACGGTGCTGCGCCTCAAGGCCCTCAGCCTCTATGAACAGCGCCTTTCCTCCCTTCTGGGAGCCGCGAATGTGAGCCCCTTTGACCTGTACCTGGAACTCTCTTCACTGCTGACGGAACTCATGGCCTACGATCCGGTCAACGGCATCCGGGGCATACAGAAGTACAGCCACGACGACTGCGCCCCCCAGTTTCTGGAAATCATCAAGGACATCCGGTCCTTCATTCTTCAAGAGGGCGGCGCCGATTACCTGCGTCTGGACTTCAAACCCGCGGAAGACGGGCCCTGGCTCTACAGCCCCATCAAGAGCGAAGAGGTGTTCCGCGCCGAAAGGGCCTACCTGGCCCTCAAGTGCGGGGCCCCTAGGGAAGCGGTGGTCAGGGCCGTGGAAGAGGGGGATACCTTCAAGCTGACCAATCCCCGGTCCAAGGAACTCCGCATCAGGGGCGTCAAGCTGGCCGAGGAGCCCTATCCGCCCCGGTTTCTCCCGGTGCTGGCCAAGACCGTCTGGTTCAAGCTGGACCTGGAGGAGTCCGCCAGGGTGTGGCGGGAAATAAGCGAAGAGCAGGGCATGGTGGTGGACTCTGTGGCGGATATGTTTCCTTCCCTGGAACTTTCCCTCTACCTTACCTTAAAGGATGCCTAGTATGGCGGTAACGGAGCTTGAAAAACTATGCAGCCCGGTGTTTGCGTGTATCTGCAACTACTGGCAGTTGAACCGTATCACGAACCTGGCGGACCGGGAGCGGTTCCAGCGGGACATCACGGGGTTTCTGGGGGAGGCGAAGAAGCGGGCCGGGGAGGATCCCCTGCTGGCGCAGCAGTACGCATGGATAGAGAAGCCGCTGGTCTTCTTCATCGATTATATGGTCAAGGAAGGCCGTTTTCCCTTTAGGCAGGAGTGGCGGGAGCTTTCCCGGAACTACAACGAGCTGTCGGGGGATGAAAAGTTCTTTGATCTGCTCTCGGAGACCCTGGAATACCCGGATATGCACAATTCCTTTGCGCTTTTCTACGTCATGCTGGGCCTGGGCTTTGACGGCGCTTACCGCTTTAACCATAAACATATCGAACAGTGTATGCGCCTCTGCATGGAAAGGGCCGCCCTGGACTACGACATTTATACAGAGCCCGTCATTCCGCCGGCAAAGAAAAAGCCCTTTTTTGCCCGGCGGCGGATATTCACGATCCGCGCCGCCCTCATTGTCTGCGCGGTTTTTATGGTCCTCTGCTTCATTGTCAATTTGGCGGTTTTTATCGATACCACGGAGCCCTACCGGGAGGTGTTGAAGCAAACCGCCGCAGACGCCGCGCCGCCGCCTAAGACCCTCTCCGGGGGGGACGGCTGATGCCCGCTTCTCCCCTGGATATGTTTGCCGGCGTACGGAATTTCTTGAACTCCAGCCCCTACGGTCTTCTCATCATCATCCTGGGCATAGCGCTGGCGGCGCTGCTCTTTGTGCTGCCCCTGGTAAGGAAGCTCAGGCGTAAACGCCTCAAGAGCAAGGAAACCAAGGACATCATGAAGGACCTCCTGACCTGGCGGCACCTGGCCCAGCTTGTAAAGGGCGGGGATGAGCACAACAAGGCCAAGCAGGAACTGTCGGACAACATCGTCAGGATTAACGAGCTTCTGAAACAGGGTTTTGACCATGCGGCGCGGAACATCCAGAACCTCTACTCCATCCCCTGGTATGTGATTTTAGGGGAGCCCCGGTCAGGGAAGTCCGCGTTCCTCGCGGCCAGCGAATTGGAGCTGGCCCCTTCCGCGGAGGAAGATAATCCCCAGGAGGATCCCAAGGCCAGCCTGCCCGTGCGTTTCTGGACCGGGGCCAAGGCGGTGGTCTGCGACATCAGCGGCAAGGTGTTCTTTGACCGCTGGCTTGAGGCTTCCAGCGCGGAATGGGCCTATATCGTCAAGCAGATCTGCCGGAAACGCCGGCGCCGGGTCCTGGACGGCGTGATTCTGACCATCCCTGCGGATGCGCTCCTGGCGGATGACGACAATCTCTCCTCTAAAAAGGCGATCCTCATGGCCAACGAGCTGGGAAAACTGCTCCAGCAGAGCGGAATGCGCCTGCCCTGCTACGCGGCAGTTACCAAGCTCGACATGGTGAGCGGGTTCCAGGAGTACGCCGGGGCCCTGACCGGGGACCTGCGGCGGCAGATTCTGGGGTTTGAGAGCGATTCCCCGCTGTTTAACGAGGACGCCTTCCGGCGGTTCTGGGAAACCTGCTATGAAAGGCTGCGTTCCGGCGCCAAGCAGCTTCTTTTTCCGGGACCCCTGGACGGCGAAGCGGGGGGTTCCTCCCGCATGGACCGGGGGGGCAAGATATGGCTCTTCCCGGACAACTTCGCCGGGCTCTATAAGAACCTCAAGGTCTACCTGGAGATCCTTTTTGGGGAAAACAACTTCCACGGGACCAAAAATACCTTTTTTGAGGGGGTTTTCTTCACGTCCGCCAAGGACCTGGGCTTTTCCTTTAGCCCCGCAGTGGCGGCCCTGGCAGGGAGGGACACGGACAGCGTACTCATCCCGGCGGTCAAAACCGCGGAGGATGACCGGAACGCGCCGGAGGCCCCCGCTGCAGCATCGTCCGTGCAGGACAGCGGTTCCACCGCGCTGGTGGCGGTGAACGCAGGGAGGACCCTTATTGTCCCGTATCTGCGGAAGGCGGATCTCCTGCGGGGGTATTTTATCCGGGACCTCCTGCACCGGCGGATCTTCGTTCCCTCCCTTCATGCGGATTTTGTCCCAAGGGAGGCCCTCCGCCGCCACGTTCCCCACTATCTGCTCTGCGCGGCTATGACAGGGCTGGGTATCCTCTGGCTGAGCGCCGCGGTCCTCCGGGCCGGGGAACTGCGGGTCTCCCTGATCCAGGCGGAGTCCTACTACCAGTGGCTCGACTCGGTCCTCCAGAAGGGGGGGCACCTCCGTTCTCCCCTCATCACGGAAGATTCCAGCCGCGGCTTCGTCCTGAACCGGGAACCCGTGGAGGGGGAATCCCTCTCTTCCAGGCTCCAGTTTTACTACGATGCCCAGATTTACCGGGACCTCAAGATCCCCGCGCCCCTGGGGTTCAAGCTCTCGGAGGCCCTGGTTTTCAGGTTCGACCGGAACATGGGCTGCCGGGACAAGGCTTTTATCGCCAACCAGCTCCACAAGGCCATGGTGCGGATTCCGGTGATCAAGAGCACAGGCCGGCGGCTCACGGAGCAGGTAGACGTTCAGGTTCTGGACCTTGAAACCAGGGGGGTTATTGCTTCTTTCGTGTCCCTGGACAAGGCCCAGGGGGTGGACCTCTATGCGTTTTTCACGGCCCCGGGCTTTCGGCTGGATTCCATGATCCGGTATCTCATCCCGGATATATCGAATGACAGCATGGAGCTCCTGAACCGCTATATGCCCCGGTATGACCGGCCCCATACCCTCCAGATGGATGTGGATTACCTCTACTCCGCGGATTACCAGGCCGCGAAACAGGCGGGAATCGATACGGTGCTTTCCGCCTGGAGAAGGCGGGCGGTCTACCCGGATTCGATCTACGGGAAACTGCGGAGTCTGGCGTCTATCTCCGGGGATATAGCGGCCAATTATACGGATATTACCGGCGCTCTGGGCAGGATAAGCGGGGTTTCCGCTATTGCCGGCGTGGAGGAGGCGGTCTACGAGTGGAAGCGCCTCACGGACCGGCACAAACGCCTTGCCGCCCAGGGCCGTTCCCTCTTTGAGGAAGTGCGGCTCCTCATGCGGGCGGCCCATATTCCCCTGAGCTTTGAACACAGCCTGTTGCCGGTAAGCCCGGCTCCGGCTTCAGGCGGACAGGGGGGGACTCCAGGGCTGCCGGCGCTTCAAAGAAGACCGCCCCTGGACGCCTTTGGCAACAATCTTATCAACGATTACCTCTTCAACGATATGGTCATTGGTTATGCGGTCAAGGAATACACCCGGCTTTTTGAGGCGGATATGGAATTTGTCAAGGGAGAAGCCGGAAACAGCGGAAACAGTACCCTGGGGCAGATCCTTTCGGAGCAGAATACCTTTACCAGCGGCTTGAACCGGGAGGTAATGGAGCTGCGTACCCGGGCCGGAGTGCTGCGGAACAACGAATTCCTGTCCCAGCGGATCAGCGAAAAGCCTGACGACCCTTCCTTTTTTATGACCCTGGAGCGGATCATTGCCCTCGCCTCGGACATACCCGTGCCCCGGCAGGAATCGCTGGAACAGGCCGGCTTTGAGGCGAGTTGGGAGCAGGGCCAAAGCAATATCCAGACGGCCATGGACGCCTTTGAGTCCTTTGTAAAACCCTATGCGGACAGCGAAAAGCTGGCTCCCCTGATTGCCGGTGCCCGGATCATGCTGCTGGCCCAGGCCTACTACAACCGGTACGTGATCTTTACCACCTCCCTGGCGTTCCTGAATACCTTCGAGGGAAACATCGCGGCGGTTATCGAAGCCAAATCTTCCGGGAAGGACCTCTTTTCCTTTTCCGGCAGCGCCATAGCGGGCCTGTTCGGCGGCTTCTACTCCCAGCGGGGCTATGATCCGGTGCAAGTCAAGGCCATCCTTGACGATATTGCATCCTTTGCGTCCCTGTTCGCGGCTGGGGAGGATGCGAAGGCTCTGCCCCTCTTCCTGCGTCATGCGGATCCGGGGATATACCGGCCCCCGGCCTTTATGGATTACCTGGCAAGCTATATCGCCTACTGGGGGAACTACCCTGACCGGGTATATGTCTCCCCAGGCGCCTGGGACCGGTTCCTGGCCAGGGCAAGGGAATACAAGTCCTTCCAGATCAACTCGGCGCTCCTCTCCATATACACTAAAAGCCTGGAATGGCTGAACCAGATCGATCCTTCCCTGCTTAACGAATCGCTCCTGGCGCTGAAAAGCGGCTATGTTACTTCCCTGGGGGATAAACTGGCCCTGCTCAACCAGTTTTTAAGCGCCGATGCGGAGCGGATGTTCTCTTCCTGGGCCCGCCTTTCTCCGGATCCCCTGGAGGCCTACAATACGCTGCGGGGAATTTCCGAAGAGGACCTCAAAAGTTCCTACCTGACGGTGTATACCGGGACCGGGGAAGATGCTGTTTCCATCGGGTGGTGGAACAGTTTTGTGCTGGACGGGGCTTCCATCCTGGCCCGCCACGCGGACCGCGTGAACATGGCCCGGCTCATCGAGAACGCCCGCCGCTACAAGGCCTATCCCCTCTGCGGCGATGCGTCCCCGTCCAACGCGCTCTCCCTGGATGCGGTGAGGGAACTGGCGTCCCTTCTGGAGGCCCTGGGCGCAGGGCTCCCCGCAGAGGGTGAAAAGGACCCCTTTAAGGCGGCTCTGCGGCACAGCCTGTTTCAGGGTTCCGCGGTTCAGGCTTGGGCGGATACTATCTGCCGGATTGCGGGGGCCCTGGGGGACGCCCAAAAACCCCTGGGCTGGACCCTTTATCAGGCCCCGGTGGAAGTTCAAACCAGGCTCACCGGCAAGGGGCGGCTTTTGGCCGTAGACCGGTTCAGATACCTGGACGCCTCCCGGGGCGGGAGCAGTCCCCGGATGAGCAGCACCTATATGAACGAAAAGCTGAACATCCTGGAGGGGAACCCTCCGGACGGGGACCTGATCCTGCGTTTTTACAAAACCTCCAGGGATAGAACCCCCGGAGCCATAGCCGCGGTTAACCGGCCCTGGGCGATCTTCGATCTGTACCTGCAGAGGGATGCCGCCGGGGATAGTCAGGGCGGACGCTATATCCCGGTGTACCTGGAGGACGAGGCGGGCCAGTACGTCTACTATCTGGCGGTTGAATTCGAGCCGGAACTTCCCGCTCCCGCTTCCTGGTACTGGTCGGCAAACTGGCCGGACCTGATGATATCCCAGGGCATGATCACCGAAAGGCGCTAGGCATGGGTAAGAGAAAGGCAGTTTTGCTTCTGATCCTCAGTCTGGCCGTTACAGGGGCGGTTTTTTCCCAAAACATGCTGATCCTGGGGGGCGAGTACAACCCCCTGAGCCCCGGATTCTGGAGCGTTGGCGCGGGCTTTAACCTGGAACTCTTCAACGAATACATCCAGGACGATCTGATGTTCAATTTTGGCGGCGTCACGGCCCTGAATGAACAGGGGGAAAGGCCCCCGCGGTTCATCTTCTCTATAAAGGACAGCGTTTATTTTTCCCTGGATTGGGATTGGATAGGATTGCGGGCAGGGATAACCGCCTCCGCGGGCTTGTACCAGCACCCGGAATTTCCCGAAAAGGCCGCTCTCTTATTCAGCGCCGGGGGATTCGCCGGGCTCTGCGTTCTTCCCAGGTCCCCTATCTCCATCACGGTGGATCTGTGCCCCGGCTATGCCGCGGCGTTTCATGTAACGGATAAACCCGATGCGGCCCTGGATGAACCGGGATTTATCCTGCCGGTTGCCCTTGGCATACGGCTCAACCTTGATAAGCTATAGCTGGAGGCGGCCTCTGACAAATATCTATTTTGGCGGCCCATGAAGCGAGAAACTATACTGGAGAAAGTTATGAAAATAGAAAAGACCATTGGCGCTGACGCGGTGATACTGGCGTTGAGCGGAGAACTGACCGCTGTTACTGCGGATAAGCTCGAAGCCGCGATTGAAGAGACCCGGGGAGAAGCCAAGAAGCTGATCCTGGACTTCAAGGAGTTGGAATACACCTCCTCTGCGGGGCTGCGGGTGATCCTTTCGTCCCGGAAAAAGCTGGGCGGCGAGGGCCTCGTACTCCGCGGTGTTTCCGAAAAGGTGATGCAGGTATTCGAGATAACAGGCCTTGACGAAGTCCTTACTTTTGAATAATCCGGCGGGACGGTGATGAACGGGAATTCCAAGGCCGGCAAGATGTTCCGTGTCTTTTGTCAGCGTGCCGGGCCTCGAATACAGGGAATATGTCTTTGATACAGGAGCGGAACAGGCGGACGATATGACTATACCTGTGTTACAATAAAAGATGTTATGAAGGAACTAAAAATAGAGGCAAAACTTGAAAACCTGGATCCGCTTTTGGAGTTTGTGAATACGGAATTAGAAGAGATTCACTGCCCCAAGAAGACGCAAAACCAGATCAGTATCGCGGTGGAGGAGATATTCGTAAATATCGTCCACTATGCCTATCAGCCGGTCACAGGCTTCGCCCTGGTCAGGGCCGGGGCGGGGAACAGCGAGATCAGGATCGAATTTGAGGATACGGGCAAACCCTACAACCCCCTGGATAAGGCCAACCCAGACATCACCAGTGATGTGGAAGACCGCATCGTCGGGGGCCTCGGTGTATTCCTGGTAAAGAAGATCATGGACAAGGTTGAATACCGCTTCGAGGGCAACAGGAATCTCCTTTCTATTGTCAAGACCATTCCTAATCTTGACGATTAGGGAAGAATCTTGTTATAGTGGATAAACTGAAGGAGTATTTCAATGACCGTGACAAAGCAGCGGGCTGGTGATAAGCTGGTTATATCAGTGGCAGGACGGCTTGATACGAGGACCGCCCCGGATTTCCTGACCGGGATGGCGTCAGAACTTGATACCCTTCAAAATCTCGTATTGGACTTCGATAAACTTGATTATATTTCTTCCGTGGGACTACAGGTCCTCCTGAAGGTTGAAAAAAAGGTCAAGGCCAAAGGCGGTACGATAACGCTGATACATGTTTCCGCCGAAATCCAAGAAGTATTTGAAATGACCGGATTTACTGGCATTTTGACCATAGAGTAGAGCGGCGTCATGAGAGCGCCGGGTAAAATATCCATAACGATAAAAATACAGCGCGCTTTTCTTCTGGTATGTGTTATTTCTCTCGCTGCCAGCAGTGTTACAACCTTGACAAGCCTCCTCAACATCCGGCAACTGACCATGAATGGTCATCGGAATATAGGTGCTGCGGCGGCGGACAGCAGCGCTGCGTCTCTGTTAAACCAGGCCCTGGGCGACATCACCGCCCTGGTACAGGCTAAGAGCGATACCATCGACCGGAGGCTCAGACAGACTGTGGGCAACGTCAGGGTACTCAAGGGGTACATTGAAAGCATCTACACCCGCCCGGAGGAGTTCCGCCCGGTCAAAGTTCAGAACTTCCGGGAAGTACAGCCTGGCGAGACCCGGCTGCACTGGTTCTCCTGGTCCCCTCTGGTTCCAGACCCCCAGTACAATGAGAGTGATCTGGTCCGGGCAGGCCTTTTGGAAGAAATCTACGCCCTGGGCAACACGGAACGGATATGCCGACTTTTGATGGAACAGGATACGGATATTTCCACCGTATATATACTGACCGCATCCGGGGTAAACATTGAATACGATGGAGACGCTGCTAAAAAGGTACGCTGGTCTATGCCGAATTTCCAGGAGCGGCCTTGGTACACCGGTGCCCGGGACTCGGGCGATCTGTATGTCTCCGGCATATACTACGATTTTGCCGGACGGGGGATGATTGTATCCATGTCCATGCCTTTTTACGGCAAAGGCGGCGAATTCCAGGGAGTCGCGGGAGTTGATATCCGGGTCGAGGAATTGGATGAGAGTATCAGGAAGACTGTAGTGGGCGAAACCGGTTATGCCCTGCTCATCGATCAGAATCTGGGGGAACCGAACAGCGAGACAGAGCTTGTGTCCGCCCCGGGCCTTAACGAGGCCAATAAAAGCAACATATCCGCCTTCTTGGGAACCGGGGCCGGGGTTATCCTGGAGGATATGCGGGTATCTCCCCAGGGCTCGGCCTATTCTGTTCTAGAAGCTGAGGGCAGAGATAACAGCAGCATCGTAGTTATCTGGGCTACGGTGGGCCTTACCGGGTGGCGCCTCGTGTATGTACTGTCTAATGCCGATGTTATCACCCCCTCGGAAGTCCTGCGGGAAGATATCCTCGGTATAACCAGCAGCATAGCGGAACGTGTGAACGGCCTTATCCTTCTGGCCATCGTCATATCCGCAGTCCTCTTGGCTATCATCATCCTGGCGGCCCTTGCCGTCGCCCGGCCCATTGCCCAGCGGATCGCCCGGCCCATCACCGCCCTTTCGGAGAGCATCAGGAAGATAGGCGGCGGCAGTTTAGACTATGTTTCGGAAATAAAAACCGGGGACGAGATCGAAGAGCTGTCCAAGAGCTTTGAGAGTATGACGGCGGAACTGCGGGGCTACATCGCCAAGGTGAGCCGGGTAACTGCGGAGAGGGAACGGATCAGCACGGAACTCAACGTAGCCAGGAAGATACAATCCTCTATGCTGCCGAAAATTTTCCCCGCCTTTCCCAGCCGGAAGGAGATAGACATCTACGCCTCTATGATCCCCGCGAGGGAAGTGGGCGGCGACTTTTATGATTTTTTCTTTATCGATGAGAACACCCTGGCCGTGCTGATCGCCGACGTTTCTGACAAGGGTGTGCCTGCCGCGCTGTTTATGGTTGTTGCCAAGACACTGATCAAAAACAATACTCTGGCGGGAAAAAGTCCTTCGGAAGTTTTTGAGAGTGTAAATAATCTGCTCTGCGAGAACAACGGGGAAAATATGTTTGTAACGGCTTTTATGGGCTGCCTGGACATACCCACAGGTAAATTCACCTTTGCAAACGCCGGGCACAACCTGCCCCTCCTGGAACGTAATGGCAGTATTGAATGGCTCAATGCCCGGCGCGGCCTTGTCCTTGCAGGCATGGAAGGCAGTCAGTATCCCCAGGGAGAGATATTCCTCGAACCCGGCTGCATGGTGTACCTCTACACCGATGGCGTTACCGAAGCCAGGAACCCGCAAAAGGAGCTGTTCGGCGATGTCAGGCTTTTGGAAGCGGCGGTGAAGTACCGGCGGCAGACGCCGGAAGAATTTGCCGTCTCCATCAAACAGAATATCGACCGTTTTGCTGCCGGCGCGGAACAGGCCGACGATATTACCATGCTGGTTCTCCGTTACCGGATATGAATAACATGGACAGAATGCGCTGCTTTATGAACACGCCTAACGCCCGGCGGAACCCCCTTCCGTTAGTTCACCGTGAACAGCCAGTCTCCCAGCGTCTTCGCAAAGGCCGCCGCATCCTGAGAACCCAGAGAAGCCAGTTCCGCAGTACGCTGAAACACAACAGTTCCTCTGCCGCCGTCGTACAGTTCGCAGACCGCGCTTGCGCCGGAAAGCGTGATGTTGAGCCTAAAACGGCTCTCCGGCGCGGAAACAAGCCCCATCCGCTTTAACATCCGGCTTAACACACGTTCAGCGCGGGAGGAATTCGGCCCGCCGTCCGCATTGATACTGAGCGTTATTGGCAGGACAATTCCCCGCTGACGGAGCGCGCCCCGGTTCAGGGCGTAGAGCCGTTCCGCGGCGGAGCGTCTGTCCTCGCCCTTGTCCCGGAGCGCCAATTCAGTATATGCGTCAGCTATCATGTCCCGCTCCCAGACCGGATCAAAACGGGCGATAGACGCCGCAGCCAATTCAGGCTTTTTGAGCAGCATTCCTTCCTCAAGCTCGTAGGTTCCCAAAGCCTCCGGGATCAGGGCAACCTCGAAGTCCCGCGCCCTGGCAAGGTAGGAAACGGCGCGCCGGGGATAGGACTCAAAGGCATTGTAGTACTGGAGCAGCGCGTCCAGGCGCGGCCCCCCGCCGTCAGGCTCTGTCCGATATGCATCGGCGGAAATGAGACTGTACTTGCGGAACAAAAGTTCGTGAACCTTGGCTTTCAGGTAGTAATACTGTTCCCGGATGTGCCCCTTGATCCATTCCCCGGCGGTTCCGTACACCGTGCGGCCTCCGGTATGCGCCAAGCCCAGGTAGGTCTCCCGCAGTATATCGTGAATGTCCCGTTTGTAGCGCACCGGATCAATGCCGTAGTTGAGCATCCACGACAGGTCCTGCGCTTTCAGGCAGTCCTCCGCGTAGAGCCGCGCCTCTTCAAGCCGTCCGGCCATCTGATACGCCTGGGCAAGATTTATCTTTGAAAGCGCGGAAGTGTCGATCTCATAGGCCCGCTGGTATTCGGCGAAGACCTGGGAAAAGTTAAGCTGGTGCAGAAAAAGTTCTCCCCGCGCAAGCCTGCCGGAAGCGCGGTTCTGCACGGAAAGGGATGCGCTGGTACGGTCAAAAGAATCGGCGTATTTGTAGAAGCGGCTTTCCAGCAGGGCGAGATTATAGTGGGCGATGGCGGTGAATTCCCGGTCCCCCGCCTCCTCTCCCGCCGCGATAGCCTCCAGATACCAGGTCTTCGCGTCACGGTAGCGGAACATATCAGAATAGATAGTGCCCAAATTCATGGCGTAGTCCGGGTCGGAGCCGAAACGCTCCAGCGCTGCCGACAGTAACGCTTCTCCTTCATCCAGGCGGTGGAGCTTGTAGTACATCCAGCCGAGGCTGCCGATAGCATCACGGTTATCCGGCTCTATGACCAAAAGCCGCTCCAGGTATTCAGCGGAAACTGCGTCTTGGTTAAGATGCCCGGCGGTTCTGGATAAACGGTAGAGAAGCGGAATATTGTCAGGCAGCAGGATTTCTGCTTTGCGGTATTCATCCCACGCAAGCCCGTAAAGCCGACGGCTGTAGTACAGCGCGCCCAAGGCCAGGGGGAAGCGGCTGTCCAGGGGGTACAATTCCCCGCCCCGGGTGTAGAGATCAATGGCCCGCTCCCAAAACTCCGCGTTCTGGGAAGCGGACGCATCCCGGTAGAGGCTGTCCGCGTCCGGTACTTCCTGAATTCCCGCCGCATCCTGGGCTTCGGCGATTCCCGCGCTTTGCGTAAAGAGAACGATTGCTGTCAGCAGTAATACTGCGGCGGCTTTGGCGCGGCGGGGCAGAACCAGCGCCAGGGGCGGAAGCGCCCAGGCAAGGAGCCTTCGGGAGAGCGCCGCGCTTGCTTTATAGCGGGCGGAGAACTGACGGTAGGCTGCTTTCATGGCTGAATATCCTTGGGGGCCGTATTCCGGCGCGAACCGGGCGGCGGCGTTTTCCATATAGAGCTGATAGAGCCCCAGCGCAAAGCGGAGGTCTATTTCTTTGGCCCAATCCGCTTCCGCCGCGCCGCGATCCCGCCGGAATCCCGCGAGGGCGAGCCGCCGTTTTGCGTGCATATAGAGGCGCTGTGTTTTTTTCCGCCAACTGCCCGTTAAGGCGGCGGAGAACAGCGGCCCGCAGCGGATCAGCAGAAACACTGCACAGAGTACGATGATTCCGATGAGCGCGATATGATCCCTGATAAAGCGCCCCGCGCTGATTCCAAGCCGCGCCAAGTCCGAGGAGGCGTTCTTCTCATCGATGCCTTCTTTGGGGGTGAGCCGGGAACGGTTGTCCAGAATCTCTTTCATCAGCCGTTCAAAGAGGTCCTGCGGAACGCCGGACGAAAAAGAAAATTCCTCGTCTTCGGCCAGATAGGGCGTGGTGGGGTCAGACTCGATCCAGCCGTAACCGGGGTAGTACACCTCCACCCAGGCGTGGGCCATGTTGAACTGCACCGGGTAGTAATTAAAGGCGCTTGTTTCAGAATTGATGAAAAAGCCGACCGCCACACGGGATGGAATTCCGATTGAGCGCAGTAACAGTGTCATGGCAAAGGCGAAGTAGGAACAGTATCCCTTTTTCGCGTCAAACAAAAAGCGGCCAAGCTGATCGCCGTCAGGGGCAATGCCGGGTTTGAGACTGTAGCGGTATTCACCGTATTTAAGGTGTTCGTACAGGGCCCGCGCCTTGTCCCAGTAAGTGTTCTCGTCCCCCGTGATCTCCCGCGCAAACGCGGCGAGTTTTTCATTCCCGCCGTATTCGGTGTAGTAGGCGTATTCTTCTTGGCCCAGTCCCAGGGTTTCGGGGCTTGGGGTACCCTTTACCGCGTCGATGAGTTCGAAGGGCAGGGCGTCGCTGGTGTAGCTTTGCACCGCGTAGGCGGAGCTGAACGAGGAGGCGTCCCAGCTTTCAAAGGGCACCACTTCTCCCGGCTCGTTCATGCCGACCAGGGCGGAGGAATCGAAATTCACCAGAAAGTATTCCTGGTTGGTAAGGCCCCGGTTTTGGCGCCGCATCTCTTCCCGCGCAGCATCGCTGTCCACCAGGACTGTTTTTCTGTTCGGCAGGCGCTGGGGATGGCTGCGCTCGTCAATGGTTTCGTGACGGTAGAATCCCTGTTTGCCGTTGTAGCCGGATAACACAAAGCGGCGCAGGAGATAATGACTGTCCTCCGGTTCTTTGCGGACGATCATCGCCAGGTCTTCGTTCATGCTGATTTCACTTTCCAGGCGGAGTATCTGGGAGAAATCAAACTGGAAGAGATTCGGCTGCAAAAGTCCGCCGCCCTGGTCTACGGCCCCTTCCTGGGATGGCCTGATGAGGAGCGCGCCGCCGGCGATCACGAGCGCGAGGAGGGCCAGGGCTGCGGCGGTTCCCTCGCCCCGGCGGAGGGCGATTTCCGGGGGCAGGGAAAGGATAAGGGCGAGGAGCTGGAGGAACACGACGCCCGCGAAGACGCCGATCATCAAGACCGGCCAGCGGTAGAATTCCAGATCAGCGCCGCGGATGACGCAGAAGAGCGCTCCGAGGAGTATGCCGCCGGCGATGACGTCCCCGCGCAGGAACTTCCTTGAACGGAGGGAGAAAAAACTGGTGAAGCCGGCCCAATAGCAGGGCAGGAGGGCCACGAAGGTATTGCGGTCAAAGTTGAGGAGGAGGCTGTCCAGGGGGATTGCGGCGTCCGGCGCGAAGAGCCGGGGCGCGGCAGCGCAAAGCCGTACCGCCCACGGCGCGAGGGCCAGGACGCAGACCGCGGGGAGGACCGGTGTTTTCAGCGCGGCTAAGACCCAGGCGGCGGCGAAGGCGCAGACGAGCGCTATTATATAGAAGGAAGTGTCCGCGAGGTCTTTGGCCGCGAGCCGGAACTGGCAGAGTATCACAAAGAGCGCGATAGACCTGCATACAAACGCGAGGCTGCGGGGAGCGGGGGCCGGGAGACGCACGGACGGCGCGGCCAAAGGAGCCGGGCCCTTCCTAAAACTTGATCCTGCGGGCATGAATCCCTCCTCGGCGGTTGTAGAAGAGCGCCGACGTTTCAGCGGCCTCGTCCAGTCCGTCCCCGGTGTAGAGGAACAGCACGGCGGTCTCGTTCTTGGTTCCCCGCTTCTTTAAGAACCGGTCCAGGGCCGCCTCACCGGAACTTCGGGGCAGAGCCAGGAGCAGAATGTTCCGGTCTTCGGGCGGGCTGGGCAGGTCTGCCCTATCCGTGAGGGGGAGCGCGGCGGGATGGGCGAGGAGCGCGGCCAGTTCCCCGCTTCCGCCGCCTTGAATCTCACCGCCGGTGAAGCCCAGGAGAATGTCGATGCCCCGGCCCGCGTATTCCCGGATCAGGGCAAGCGCCTGGGCGCAGAGGAGATCCACGCCGCGGCGGGCCGCTTCCGGGGTGTAGAGCAGGGGATCGGCCTGGGTGTCCAGCAGCATCACGAGCCGGGAATGAGGCGGGGGTTCAGGCTCGCCTTCCCGGACAAAGAGATCCCCGGCGTGACCGTAGAGCTTCCAGTTGATCCGCCGGGGATCATCCCCCGGCACATAGGGCCGGTGATCGATCAGGTCATCGGTGCGCTGAAAATGGGGTTCGCTCCGCTGTTCATGCCCGCCTGCGCGGGGCGGCAGGGACACAGGCTCCTCCGCGGCGCGGGGCAGGACCAGGAGCCGCTCTCCCCGGTGCTGGGGAACCGGGAACCGGGTCTGGAACAGGCCCAGGGCGTCGAGGACGCACAGCCGGTCGTATTCGCCGTAATATGCGCCGCGTTCCGGCGGGGGGAATTCACCCTGCGCGTCCTGCGGGTAATCGGGATCAAAGGTGTGAATAAGCCGCCGCCCGTCCCGTGTGGCAAGTTCCACGCGATACCGGATCAGGATGCCGGGCAGCCGGAAAAAGCGCGCGCCGCGGCCCCCGGTTCCGGCCTGGTTCCGGCTGCAGAGGATCACTCCCCCTTGTCCGGCGTTTAATTCAGCGGGAATCATCCGGGCGGAGAGCGTTCCCGCGCCCCTCCGGTGCAGGAACGAGAGGATGAGGGTTCCAACAAAGCAGTAGGCTCCGGCGGCTGAGAGAATCGCCCCCAGCAGGGTCAGGGGGAGTTCGCGCCGCCACAGGCCCGCGCAGAAGAAGGCAGGGGCGAGGATCAGCAGGCAGAGGCCCATGGGCAGAGGCGCGGGGATTTTCACCGGAATGCCCGGCGGCTGTCCGGGCCGTTCAGTCTGTTTTGATTCCGCTGACTCGGGCAAGGCATATCTCCCGGATAAGTTTTTCTTCCTGGGCATGGGGGTCCCGGAGCTTCACCCGGTGGGCCAATACCGGAACGGCCAGGGCGGTGAGGTCCTCGTCAATGACGTAGGTTCTGCCCTTTACCAGGGCCAGGGCTTTGACGGCTTCGAGGAAGTGCAGGCCGGCGCGGGGAGAAGCGCCCAGCAGGAATCCCCGGTGGATGCGGGTATCGCGGATGGTGTCGGCGATGGCTTCTTTGAGGGCGCGGTGGCAGAACACGGCGGCTGCGGCCTCTTGCAGGGCCATGAAGTCCGCGATCTCCATGACGGGTTCCAGTGTGGTAAGGCGTTTTTCCGAGGGGTTCTCCTCTAAGATGGCCAATTCCGAATCGCGGTCAGGATAGCCCAGGGAGAGGCGCATCATGAAGCGGTCAAGCTGGGCTGCGGGCAGGGGGAAGGTTCCCTCGCTCTCGATGGGGTTTTGGGTAGCCAGCACAAAGAACGGCTTGGGCGGCTCGTGGGTGGCGTTCCCGATGGTTACTTGGCGCTCGGCCATGACTTCCAGCAGGGCGGACTGTACCTTGGGGGTGGTCCGGTTGATTTCGTCGGCCAGCACGATGTTGGCCAGCACGGGGCCGGGCACAAAGCGGAAGCCGCGGCTTTCCGGGTCGAACACGTCCACGCCGGTAATGTCGTAGGGGAGGAGGTCGGGGGTAAACTGGATGCGCTTAAAGAGGAGGGGAACGCCGCCGCCGGCGATGAGTTTGGCAAAGGTTTTTGCCACGGTGGTTTTGCCCAATCCGGGGTTGTCCTCGATCAGGACATGGCCTTTGGCGAGTACTGCCGCGGTGAGCAGTTCCAAAAATTCCCGCTTTCCCCGTATCACCTGAGAGGCCCCGTTTATGAGGGCTTCTGCCGCCTGTTCAATTATCATGACGGGTCAAGCATACCATAAAACGGGGAGGCCGTATAGGAGTCCTTTTGGATGGGGGAAGACGCTTACAGCTTCTCTATTGCGTCAACCGGGAGGCCGGTGTCCTCGGCAATA
>JAITHH010000046.1 GCA_031280065.1 Treponema sp.
CGGAGAGCTTACAGCCTGCGAAAAAGCGGAAAACCGGCGTATTTCCCATGAACGCATCCTCATTGAACATATTAACGCCAAGATAAAGGTGTTCAAAATTACGTCTAACAAATACCGCAACCGCGCGTTTTGGATTACGCATGTCATTAATTTGCGGTCTTATCAATTTTGAAAACACAAAGTAATTTCCGATGAGGTCTAATATACCCCCGCGCTCAGCAGCCCTTCCTGAACCAGGGCGGTATAGACCCGTTCCGGCACCCCTTTCTCCGCCCAGCGGTTCAGTCTGACATATATGCTATGCCAATTTCCGAAACGCTCAGGCAGCGCCCGCCATTTGCAGCCGTTTTCACACCGGTAAATGAGGGCGTTCAGGAGGGCGCGGTTTTCAATTTTGACATTCCCCCGCTGTACCGGCAGCAGCCCGGCAATCCGCAGGAACTGTTTTTCGCTTAATTCCATGCCTCATTATATCTATTTTCTCTTGTGTGAACACGCCCCAGGGCAGCGCTGGTTAAAGCGGGCTTTTTAAACATGACGTGCGGCTTGCGAACCTCCGGTTAATCCGCCATTGGCCGGTTCACATTGCTCTTTTCTCTGTTTCTGACTATGGTGACCGAGGGGGCGGAGTATGGGAATACCATCGCAGGATGATATAAAAAAGGCCAGGGAGTTTTTTCAGCAAAGCGGGATAGCGCCTGATATACCGATACCGCCCAAGGTGCTTGAATCGTGGGTCCGTTCCCGGAAGGCGGGGGTTACTCCAGAGCGGACGGATAAGACCCTGCTTCCCCCGGAGGAAGTGCGGAAGCGGGTCAGCGCAAGGAAGAATTTTTTTGATACCGCGTCTTCCATACTGGCGGGGATCTACCGGTTCACCATCGGTTCCGGCTTTATAGCCGCGATATTTGATGAAGACGGCTATGTACTGAGCATCACCGGCGATCAGGAGATCATGTCCATGGCCAAGGCCAACGGAATGACCAGCGGCTGCAACCGCAGCGAAAAAAACATCGGCACCAATGGAATCGGAACTGCCCTGGCAATCGGCGACGCCATTCAAATTTCCGGGGAAGAACACTATTTCCCCATGCATTACAATTGGACCTGTTCCGGCGCGCCTGTTTTTGATCCCCAGGGATATATTATCGGCGGAATTTGTATTATCGGTGCCATGCCGAAAGCGAATCTGCACACCTTGGGCATGGCGTCAGCCGCGGCAAAGGCGGCCAGCCAGCTCCTGCTGATGCAGGACGCCTATGAACGGTTAAAACGGACCCAGCAAAGCATGTACGCCATGCTTTCCGCCTGGCCCTCGGGGGTGATGCTGGTGGATAAAAGCCTCTGTATTATCCGCGTCAACCGGGGCGCGGCGCAGTTACTGGGCAGACAAATAGAACAACTGGAAGGCCATGCGTTAAAGGAATTCATGCCCACGGATTTCTTTGATTCAGGGGGACATGAATCCCTGTACGATCATCAGGTTACGCTGGAAACCGGCAGAAAAACAGTACGCCTTTCACTGTCGGTGAAGATCACCGACGCCCATGATTATGTGCTGTTTTTTGAAAAAACCGAAAATTTGCATAAACGCATTAACCGTATCATCGGCTCTGAGGCCAAGTTTACCCTGGATGATATTATCGGCGATTCCGCGGTGATGCTGGAGGCGGTCCGCATGGCCCAGCTCGCGGCCCAGAACGACGCGAATGTCTTTTTAAAGGGAGAAAGCGGAACCGGCAAGGAGATGTTCGCCCAGGCGATCCACAACGCCGGCGGACGGCGGGACGGTCCCTTTGTGGCGATTAACTGCGGGGCTATTCCCAAAAGTTTGATAGAAAGCGAACTGTTCGGTTATGAAGGCGGCAGTTTTACCGGCGCGAAACGGGAGGGCTGCCCCGGAAAATTTGAACTCGCCAACGGCGGCACGATCTTTCTTGACGAAATCGGCGACATGCCCTTTGACGTGCAGGTGAGCCTGCTGCGGGTGCTGCAAAACCGCGAGGTCAGCCGCATCGGTTCCAGCAGGACCATCAAGATAGATGTCCGGGTCATTTCCGCCACCCATCAAAACGTGGAGGAGGCGGTCCTGCACAACGAATTCAGAAACGATCTCTACTACCGGCTGAATGTCTTTGATATTACCATACCTTCCCTGCGGGAGCGCCAGGACGACATTATCACCCTGGCGGAGCATTTTCTGTATAAATACGCCGGATATGAGGGAAACCGCATTCACCGTTTCAGCCCCGCCGCGCTGGGGCTCCTGAAAAAATATCCCTGGCCCGGGAATGTGCGGGAACTGGAAAATGTGGTGGAACGGGCCATCTATATGTCCCCCATGGGACTCATTGAGCCCCGCTCCCTCTCGATCTGGAACAAAATGAACGAAGAGGACCAAAAGACGCCGCCGCCCCTCTCCGCCGCGCTGGAGGACGAGGCGAAAAGAACCGTCTTTGATATGATCCGCCATGAAAGCGAGCGGGAGCGTATTGAAAACGCCCTGTATTCCACGGGCTTTAAGGTGAAGAAGGCCGCGGAAATATTGGGTATCAGCAGACGGACCATGTACCGCAGAATGTCCGCTTACGGAATTTCCAAAGAAAAGTATCTGCAATAATGTGACGATCCGTGTCATTTGTGTGCCACCCCGGTTCCCCCTGCCGCGCCGTATATGGCGCACTGTGGCACATAAACGGACAAAATCACCCCCCAATGCCGTTTAATACTGTTGGCATGAAAATTGCTTATTTAAGAACAAATGTACCCGGCGGTTTTTTAAGCGCCGGCCAATATTTTTGCATGAGGTTCATTGCTGAAATGACAACTGGTATCATCATCGGACTTGTTTTATACGGCCTGTTTGTGTTTGGAATATCCATCAGGGCTTCAAAGAAAACCCAGGGAGATTCGGAACAGTACCTGGTGGCCGGGCGTGCGGTGGGTCCCGTCGCCCTGCTGGGGACCACGTGCCTGTCGATTTGGAGCGCCCTGGCGTTTTACGGTTACGGCGCCGGGCTGTACCGGGCGGGCATCGGCTATTTTGGCGGAGCGGTGGGCGCGTTCTTTGTGGGCATATACGCCCCCACCATTATGTACCGCCTGTGGCTTCTGGGTAAACGGTATAACTATCTCACCCCGGGGGATTTCTTCTGCCACCGTTACCGGTCCCGCTTTTACCGCCTGGTGGTTTCCTTTGTGAGTGTCATTTGTATCATTCCCTATATATCGGTGCAGATAACCGGCGTGGCCAACGGCATCACCACCACCAGTTCCGGTAAAATCGGGTTCTGGCTTGTGGCAGCTATTCTGTCGGTGTATATCTTCTTGCACGTTTTGAAGGGGGGGAATAAATCGGTGGTGGGAACCGATACCCTGGCGGGGTTTACCGGGATCAGCATCGCGGTGATTACTTCTATTGTATTTATTAGCCGTATTTCCGGCGGACTGGGGAACGCCACAAAAACGATTCTCCAAAACAGCCCCCAGGTGCTGGAAATGTCAGGGGTCTACAGTAATTTTATCGGCTTCTTCGGCCTTGCCATGTCCGCGGGCATGTCGATTATCGCCTGGCCCCATATTGCCGTCCGATCCTACATGGCAAAATCAGAGGATGTTTTCAAGGTCATGGGGACCGCGTTCCCCCTGCTGGAACTCCTGGCCTTTGGAATGTTTGCCATTCAGGGTATCTGGGCCGGACGGGCCGCCTATCCGAACCTGACCGGCGCGGCTACTGATACTATCATCCCCATGATGGCCCTGGAATACGCCCCCGCTGTCCTGGGAGTATTCCTGGTTATGGGGGTATTCGCCTTCGGCATGTCCACCGCGGATTCCCAACTGGTGGTGGCGTCTTCCATTATTAACAACGATGTCATCCCCGCGCTGGGAAAGAACAAAAAAGAAAGCCGGCAAGGGGGGCTTAAAAACACCCAAATATGGCTGTTTATCCTTATGGCGCTGGTGCTGGTGGTGGTGAAATTCCGTCCCCCCTTCCTGGTAACGTACGCTTACGGTTTCTGCGCCCCCGGTTTTGCCCAGTTGATGCCCGCGCTGTTCGGCGGGATTTACTGGAGGCGTTCCACCACCCTGGGGGCAATTACCGGGACTATCGGCGGATGCCTGGCGGTTATTATCACCCTCTTTATCTATAACCCCATTCCCAATGTGCACGGTATTCTCTGGGGCCTCTTGGTCAACGTGATCCTGTTTGTCACGGTCAGCCTGTGTACCAGGCCGGACCAGCGGGCCATAACGGAAATCCATGACGAACTTGACGCCTTTTTCAGGTCCCGGAATACCCCGGCCCACAAAGTATTACTGGCGCTGGTGGCGGTGATATTTGTGCAGGCCATCGTGGTATCCCCCTATCTGCCCAGCGTGATTCTGTTTGGCTGGTGTCCATTGCCCGCGTTCAACTATATCCTGTGCGCCTTTGAATTGGCTGCGGCGGGTTACTTTTTGGCGAAGAACCGGCTCTACGAGCCGGATGGTTCCAAAAAAGAATTCGGCGGAATTGCCGCCGGGATAACCTCAATAAAGGAGCAGTAAATAGATGATTCAACTGATTTTCAAGCCCGAACTGCACAAGTTTGCCTCGGGCGCGGAATTTGCCGCCAGTTTCGGCATCGGTAAACGGGACCTGGTTTTGACCAATGAGTATATTTTTCAGCCCTATTTTGGTCAGATGGGCCTTCAAAACAAGGTGATCTATCAGGAACAATACGGCCCCGGCGAGCCCAGCGACACCATGGTTGACCGGATTCTCAAGGACGCGAAGGAAACCGGCTGTGAGCGGATTATCGCTATCGGCGGGGGAACCGTTATCGACATCGCCAAAGCGCTGGCAGCCGCGGAGGATGAAACCGTGGACGAGCTCTACGATTCCGCCGGGAAGCTGACCAAAAAACGCGGGCTGGTCATCGTGCCCACCACCTGCGGAACCGGCAGCGAGGTTACCAATATTTCCATTATCAACCGGACCCGGCTGGGAACAAAGATGGGGCTGGTCAGCCCCGCCATGTTCGCGGATCACGCGGTCCTCATCCCGGAACTGCTGGAAAAACTGCCCCCTGGGGTTTTTGCCGCGAGTTCCATTGACGCCCTTGTTCACGCGGCGGAATCGGCCCTCTCCCCCAAGGCGACCAGTTATACGAAACTGTTTTCATACCGGGCAATTGAAATGATCCTCAAGGGCTATCAGGTTATTGCCGCCCAGGGATATGAGGCCCGCCTGAAACTGCTGGATGATTTCCTCACCGCGTCCAATTACGCGGGGCTTGCCTTTGGTACTGCCGGCTGCGGAACCGTCCACGCCATGAGCTATCCCTTTGGAGGGCAATACCATGTCGCCCACGGCGAAAGCAACTATGTCATTTTCACCGGCGTACTGAAACACTACCTGAAACTTAAAAACGAAGGGGAAATCGCGGAACTGAACCGTTTTATGGCCTCCATATTGGGCGGTGAACCGGAAGACGTATATACCGCGCTGGACGCGCTGCTGGATACGATCATGCCCCATAAGGCGCTGGGGGAATACGGCGTCAAACCCGGGGATCTGCCTGGGTTTGCGCGCTTTGTTATGGAGAAACAGCAGCGCCTCATGGCCAACAGTTTTGTGCCCCTGGACGAAACTCAAATACTCAAAA
The DNA here is from genome assembly GCA_031280065.1 of Treponema sp. The sequence continues at coordinate 5,652 of JAITHH010000046.1, forward strand.
TATACCAGGAACTCTACTAGGAAACTTTGGAAGGAAGTTCCAGGAACGAAGTTCTGGGAACTTTGTTCCCTCACAGTCTAACGGAGGAAGCTATGAGCAAAAAATCGGATCGGGCGGAAATGGCAAAACGCTTTTATACCGTGATGTACCGGACCCGCCGCTTTGAGGAAGAGGTATTTGAGTTTTATAAACGCGGCCTCATGCCTGGGCTTGCCCATTTGTACTTGGGCCAAGAGGCGGTTGCCGCGGGCGCCTGCGCGGCCCTGGGGGATGATGACTATATCGGTTCCACCCACCGGGGGCATGGACACCTGGTCGCCAGGGGCGCGGATTTGAACCGCATGATGGCGGAGATCCTCGGCAAGGAAACCGGTTATTCCAAAGGGAAAGGCGGTTCCATGCATATCATGGCCATGGACAAGGGCATCCTGGGCGCGAACGGCATTGTGGGCGGAGAAATACCTATCGCCGCGGGCGCGGCGTATTCGGCAAAGTACCGCGGAACCTCCCAGGTTACCATCGCCTTTTTCGGGGACGCGGCCGCTAACGAAGGAACCTTCCATGAGGCAATTAATATGTCCGCGGCCTGGGATTTGCCCATCGTCTTTGTAATCGAAAACAACCTCTACGGCATCTCCGTGGATATCCGCAAGGTAACCAAGGAACACCAGCTTTCCAAACGTGCCGCAGCCTATGGAATACCCGGCGTTACTATCGACGGCAACGATGTTTTTGCCGTGTACGAGGAATGTGTAAAGGCCGTGGAATGGGCCCGGACCGGGAAAGGCCCCTCGATCATCGAGTGCAACACCTACCGGTGGCAGGGACACCACGTGGGGGATCCCGGGGATTACCGCCCCAGCGAAGAAATCGCCGCGTGGAAAGCGGACGAGCCCATCGGGAAGCTGGAGAAACAGGGGCTTTTGACGGAAAGTGAAATAGCGGAAATCAAAGCCGCGGTGGAAGCGGAAATCAAGGGGGCCTGCGCGTTTGCGGAGAACAGCCCCTATCCGCCGGAACCGGAAGCGTATACCGATGTGTTTGTGGATTAATACGAGCGTGGAGGCGAATAAATGAGAGAACTGATGTACCGCGACGGGATCCGTGAAGCCCTGGATGAGGAGATGGCCCGGGACAGCAGCGTGTTTATGATGGGCGAGGACGTGGGCATTATCGGCGGCAACTTCAAATGTTCAGTGGGCCTGCTGGAGAAGTACGGCGACCTGCGCATGAAAGATACGCCCATATCAGAGCAGGCCATTATCGGTATGGGCGTGGGCGCGGCCCTGACCGGACTGCGCCCTATTGTGGAACTGATGTTCGCGGACTTCATCATGGTGTGCGGCGATCAGTTGTTTAACCAGATGGCAAAGATCACCTATATGTCCGGCGGGCAATGCAAGGTTCCCATGGTGGTACGCACCCCCCTGGGCGGGGGCCGGTCCTCCGCGGCCCAGCACTCCCAGTCCATTCACGCATGGGCCGCGCATATTCCCGGGGTCAAGGTGGTCCTGCCCTCCACCGCGGGCGAGGCAAAGGGGCTGTTAAAAACCGCGATCCGGGATAACAACCCGGTGCTTTTCTTTGAACACAAGATGCTCTATACCATTAAATTTAACGACGTCCCTGACGCGGGCGAGGATGTGTGCATCCCCTTTGGCAAGGCCCGCATGGTTACCGAAGGCGGCGATATTACCGTGCTGGCAAATTCCGGCATGACGGTTAAAGCGGAACGGGCGGTCAAAAAACTGCAAGACGAAGGAATCGGCGCGGAACTGATTGACCTGCGGACCATCGTCCCCCTGGACACGGAAACCATCATCCGGTCGGTCAAGAAAACAGGCCGGCTGCTCATCGTGGATGAGGGCCATAAGAGCTTTGGCATCAGCGGTGAAATTGCCGTCCGGATCATGCCTGCTGTTTTCTATGATCTGGAGGCTCCTATTGAGCGCCTGGGAACCGCGGATGTTCCCCTGCCCTTCAGCCCGGCGCTGGAATTCCCCCTGATCCCCGATGAAAAACGTATCGGGGCAAAGATCCGGGAAATGGTAAAAGGCGGGTGAATCATGGCTGAAATTATCATTATGCCCAAGCTGGGCTTTAACATGGACGAGGGGCAGTTGGTCAAATGGCATAAGGCGGTTAATGACCCGGTACAAAAGGGAGAACTGCTTTTTGAGATTAACACCGACAAGACAACCATGCCCGTGGAAGCAGCCTCCAGCGGTACGCTCTTGGCTATTCTGCTGGAGGAAGGGGCTTTTGCCGGGGTCTTTACGCCCATCGCCGTGATTGGCGAACCAGGGGAAGATTTTACCGCCGCGCTGGACGCGGCCAAGGGAGGGGGCGCGGCTGTGGGAAAAACCGGACAGGAAGCCGCAACGCCGTCCGCCTCAGCGCCCGCGCCGTCTGCCGCAACGGTTACGCTCACCGCGCCGATGGAGGCCCTCAAGCTGACGCCCAGGGCACAGAAACTCATCCAGGATGAACATATCGATCCCGCAAGTCTGAGGGGCATCCCGGGAACCGGCTATCAGGGGGGGATTACCGCCAGGGACATCAAGGCTTCCCCTTTGGCGCGGAAGATCGCCGCCGCAGCCGGCACAGATCTGGCCGCGCTTGCCGGGTCAGGGATTCACGGCAAGGTGATGAAGGCCGATGTGTTTGCCGCCCCGCAGACCGGGGTTCCCGCAGGGGGAATTCAGTCCGGGGAGAAACAGATCCTCTCGGTAACGCCCTATAAGGGAATCCGGAAAATCATCGGCGACAAGCTGGCCCAGAGCAAGTTTACCGCGCCGCATCTGTACTTTACCGATTCCGTGGACACCAGCGGCTTGACGGCTTTCCGCAAAAGCCTGAACGAACAGTCTGAGGTCAAGATTGCCGTGTCCGACCTGCTGACCCTGGCCGCGGCCAAGGCCCTTAAAAAATACCCCGCATTGAATGTATCTTTGGTTAATGGGGAGATCGTTACGTATAAAAGCATCAATGTGGGGACCGCGGTGGCCGGCAGCAACGGCCTGGTGGTGCCGGTGATCAAGAACGTGCAGGAAAAGAGCCTGTCCGATGTGGCCAGGGAAAGCAAAGACCTTATCGCCCGGGCCAAGGAGGGCCGGCTGCAGCCCCAGGAGTACGCCGATGGAACCTTCACCATTTCCAATCTGGGGATGTTCGGCATCGAAAACTTTACCGCCATCATCAATGCCCCTGAATCGGCTATTCTGTCGGTCAGCTCGGCGCGGAAAAAAGCGGTGGTCATCACCGGCGAAGACGGGGAAGACCGCATCGCCATCCGCCCGGTGATGAACATCCAGCTTTCGGCGGATCACCGTTTAATTGACGGCCTGCTGGCTGTTCAATTTGTGGGATTCCTCCGGCAGATGCTGGAGAACCCCCTGTTAATTCTTGTGTAGGAAGGACCCTATGGCAGCGGGAAGCGGAACGTACGATTATGATGTGGCGGTTATCGGCGCGGGGCCCGGAGGCTATGTCGCGGCAATCAAGGCGGCCCAGTTGGGGAAGAAGACCTGTATCATTGAAAAGGAACACGCCGGCGGCGTCTGCCTGAACGAGGGCTGCATTCCCACAAAGACCATGATCAAAACCGTCAGCCTGCTGCGGGAAATGAAGGAGGCCTCCGGGTTTGCCATCGAAGGATTTTCGCCGGATCAGTTGACCGTTTCCATGCCCAAACTCCAGGAGCGGAAAAAGGCGGTGGTGAATCAGTTGGTAGGCGGCGTTACGGGACTGCTGCGGGGCAACAAGGTTGAATTCATCAGCGGCGAGGGACGGTTTGCGGACGCCCATACCATACAGGCCGGAGCGCGGCGGATTTCCGCGGAATATAGCATCATCGCCGCGGGTTCCAAGGCGATCATGCCGCCCTTTATCCGCCTGGAGGGGAACAATACGCTGCTGACCAGCACGGAGGCCCTGAATCTCGATCACGTACCGGAACGGACGGTGATCATCGGCGGCGGCGTCATCGGGGTGGAATTCGCCTATGTGCTGGGCCAATTGGGGAGCCGCGTAACGGTCCTGGAACTGCTGGATCACATTCTCCCCATGGTGGATCAGGAGGTTTCCGCCCTGGCGCAAAAGCGGCTCGAAAAGGAGGGGATCAACTTTTGCCTGTCCGCGAAGGTGCTCCGGGTAAAGGACAACGCCGTTTTCTATGAATTGGCCGGAAAGGAACAGCAGGTTTCCGCGGACGCGGTGCTGATGGCGGTAGGGCGCGCTCCTAACACGGAAGGGCTTGGGGCGGAGGCTATCGGGCTGCGGATCGAGCGCGGCGCGGTGTGGGTTGATGAAAACCTGCGGACCAATGTCAGCAATATTTTTGCCATTGGGGATGTGAACGGCAAGGTGATGCTGGCCCATACCGCTTCCCATGAAGGGCTCGCCGCGGTAAGCGCCATAGACGGCGGGACCATGACGGTCAACTACGGGCGTATTCCCTCCTGCATTTACCTGGAACCGGAAATCGCCAGCATCGGGCTGACCGAAGCCCAGGCCCGGGAGCGCTATGAAAACGTCAAAACCGGGAAGTTCCCGCTGATCGCCAACGGCAAGTCCCTGGTGGAGGGGGAGACGGGCGGATTATTCAAGGTGATCGTCCAGGGGGAATACGGCGAAATTCTGGGCGCCCATCTCTACGGCAAACATGTCACCGATATGATAGGGGAAATCGCCGTGGCCATGGAGGGAGAAGTAACCGCGGAGGAACTGTTCCATGCGATCCACCCGCACCCGACGGTCAGCGAGGGACTGCCGGAGGCGTTCATGGCGGCCACGGGGCGGGCCATCCATTGCCTATGACATATATCAATTTGACAGCATTACTGCTTGGAGGATGAAGGTGCGATTACAAGGAAAAACCGCGGTAATAACCGGCGGGGCCCGGGGCCTGGGCGAGGCCATGGCAAAACTTTTCGCGGAAGAGGGCGCAAGGGTGATCGTCTGCGATATGGGTGAACCCCAATACGCCGGTGAACACATTGAGTTCTACCAGCTCAATGTTACCGACGCGGAGGCCTGCGGGCAATTCACCGGATACGCGGCGGAAAAATACGGGAAGATCGATATTCTGGTGAACAACGCGGGGATAGCCAAGGACAGCATGACCCGGAAAATGACCGGCGAAATGTGGGACGCGGTTATCGCGGTGAACCTTACGGGGGTGTTCAACCTGACCCGCTTCATCGGCCCTCACATGGAAGATACCGGCGGGGGCAGCATTATCAACATCTCCAGCGTGGTGGGTGAATACGGAAACATCGGGCAGGTCAACTACGCGGCTGCCAAGGCCGGGGTGATCGGCATGACAAA
>JAITHH010000125.1 GCA_031280065.1 Treponema sp.
TAGCGCTTCTTGATAAAACGGCTTAACTTCCCATCGGAGACCATGCGGTAAGCGATCTCAAGCCCCGCGGCAAAAGCGTCCATGCCGCCGATGTGCGCCTCAAAGAGGTCCGCGGGATCAATCGAATTACGGCGGATCTTCGCGTCAAAGTTCAGGCCCCCGGTGGAAAAACCGCCCGCCCGGAGCACCGCGTACATGGCCAGGGCAGTTTCGTAATAGCTTACGGGAAACTGATCCGTGTCCCAGCCGTTGCGGGGCTCCCCGCGGTTCGCGTCCACGGAACCCAGAAGACCTGCGGAACCCGCAGTCTCCAGCTCGTGATAGAAATCGTGGCCCGCCAGTTCCGCGTGATTCGCCTCGATGTTGAGCCGGAAATCCTTGTCCAGGCCGTAGTACCGCAGGAAGCCGATGACCGTTTCCACATCGTATTCGTACTGGTGCTTGGTGGGCTCCATGGGTTTCGGTTCAATGTAGAACGCGCCCTTGAACCCCTGCTTGCGGGCATAGTCCCGGGCCGCGATGAGGAAGGCCGCCAGGTGCTCCTTCTCCCGCTTCAAGTCCGTGTTGAGCAGGCTCATGTAGCCTTCCCGCCCGCCCCAGAAGGTGTAACCCAGCCCGCCCAGCTCAATCGTCGCGTCAATGGCCGCCTTCACCTGGTTCGCGGCCAGGGCCACCACCTTGAAGTCGGGATTTGTGGCCGCGCCGTTCATAAACCGGGGATGGGTAAAGAGATTCGCCGTACCCCACAGGAGCTTAACCCCCGCAGCCCGCTGCCGTTTCTTCGCCTTGGACACGAGGCTCTGGAGATTCCGCTCGCTCTCCCCAGGAGTAGCGCCTTCGGGGGCCATATCCCGGTCGTGGAAGGCGTAGAACTCCGCGCCCAGTTTGGTGATGAATTCAAATGCCGCGTCCAGCTTATGCTCCGCCGCTTCCATGGGAGTCTTGGCATCCGCAATCCAGGGGTGGGGATGGGTGCCCGCGCCAAAGGGATCCGCGCCGTCCGCGCAGAAGCTGTGCCAGTAGGCCACCGCAAAACGGAGATGATCCTTCATCTTCTTCTTGCCCACCTTCCGTTCCGGGTCATAGAACTTAAACGCCAGCGGGTTATCGCTCTCCGGCCCCTCGTAGGGAATCTTGCCAATCTTGGGAAAGTATTCTTTGTTTCCCACAAAATAATCGTCTGCCATGATGCCTCCAATCCTATTTATAAAGGGGACTTAAAGCCCCCAGATACCGGGAATATTCGCCGTAAGCCCGGTCATAGGCCGCGGCTGCGGAATCGTCAGGGTGAACCGTGGCCCCCCCCTCCAGAACGACATGGGCGTCCACCAGGGATTCTATCGAAGTGTCGAGCCCCGCGCTCCGCTCCAGGCACCACAGGGCCTGCACCGCGCCGCCCAGGGCAGCGGCCTCGTCCCCCGCGGGCACACGGACGGGGAGATTCATCACATTCGCGGCAATGGACTGCCAGAGCGGGCTCTTTGCGCCGCCGCCGATGAGCCGAATTTCCTTTGCCCGGTAGCCCAGGCTGTTGAAACCCTCCAGGCCGATACGCATCCCGAAGATCGCCGATTCCAGGGCCGCCCGGGCCAGGTTCCCCCGCTTAAAGTTGGCCGCGGTGATGCCGTTCACGCTGGCCCTGCCGTTGGGGAGATTCGGCGTGCGTTCACCGTTGAAGAAGGGAAGTACCGCCAGTCCCTCCGCGCCGATGGGGGCTTTGGAGGCTTCCGCGTCAAAGGCTTTCACGTCCAGGCCCAGGAGCCCCCGGAATTCCTCGCTGGCCACGGTACAATTCATGGTGCACAGGAGGGGAAGCCAGCCGCCGGTGGAGGAGCAGAAGGCCGCCAGATTGCCGGTGGGATCAATCACCGGGGTATTGGAATAGCCGTAGAGGGTTCCAGAGGTGCCCAGGCTCATGGTGAGGGAGCCGTCCCGGACCGTGCCGGTTCCCACCGCGCCCATCATGTTATCCCCGCCCCCCGCGGCCACCAGCGCGCCCCGGGGCAGGCCGAATTGCTGGGCCGCCTTTTCCGATACCGCGCCTGCGCTCTGATCCGGGCCGATGAGCCGGGGAAGGCAGCCTATCACCGCGGGATCAATAAAGCCCGCAACTTTGGCGGACCAGGACCGGGCCCGGACATCAAAGAGCGCGGTGCCCGAAGCGTCACCGTACTCCGCGGTGTACTCCCCGGTGAGGAGGAAGTTGATGTAATCGTGGGGAAGCAGGATGTGCCGGAGCTTCGCAAAAAATTCGGGCTTATGTTTCTTGAGCCACAGCACCTTGGGGGCCGTATAGCCAGGCCGCATGGGCAGGCCCGTTTCGGCGATAAGCCGGTCTTCCCCTCCGGCGGCGGCGGTTAATTCATCACATTCCGCGGCAGTGGAGGTATCGCACCAGAGCTTGACGTTGTAGATCGCCCTGCCTTCCGCATCCAGGGGCACAAACCCATGCTGCTGGCCGGAAACGCCGATGGCCGCGATGCTCTGCCGCAGGTCCGCGGGAATCGCGTCAAAGCAGGTCTTCAATCCCGCCTCGTACCATTCGGCCTTCTGCTCCCTGGCGCCATCGTTTTGGGCGATCAGTTCCAGGGGGGCCTGGGAGCGGGCCAGGACTGATTTTTTCTCGTAATCGTAGATTACCACCTTACAACTCTGGGTTCCCAGATCGATTCCGCATACGGTTTTCATCACAAACCTCCTTTCATTCCTTGGGTTATTGCAATCATTGTAAGGGTATTGGAAAACGCCTATCCATGCGGAATATTGACGAAACATATCTATTATTGATATTCTTTCCCATGCGTATCAAAGACGCTGTGTATGTATACCGGCTGGTTGGAGGAGACCGGCTGGCCTGGCACGGGCGTTACCATACCCACGAGCCGGGGGAATACGAGGTTCATTTCTTTATCGAGGGGAACGGCGCTTTTCTCCTCAACCGCTCACGTTATATAATAGAAGGAAACCGGCTTTTTTTGACCAGGCCCCGGGAATTCCACTCGATACTTCCCAATGCGGTCAGGCGGCCCATCAGCTATTACGCAGTGCTTTTTGAGCCGGACCCGGAAATCGAGGCGGACCGGGAACTGCTTTCCCTGGTGCGGGAGCGGGTTGTCTCTGCGGAAAGCCGGGACCGGTTTTTGATGGAAGAGCTGTACCGTTTGGCCGGACCGGGGAACCGGAACCGGGCTGCGGAATATCTGTTACTGAGCCTGATGTACCGCTGGTTTGGGGAAGGTGTCCTGACAGGCGGCGCTCCGGGCCCGTTGCGGCAGGAAAAGAACGAGTATGTCGAGCGGGCCTTGGCCCTGATGGAGAAGCGGATCCAGGGGAAGCTCAACGTCGGGGATTTGGCGGGGAAGCTGGGGCTTTCGGAGGAGCACTTTATCCGGCTCTTTCATAAGAAGCTGGGCATGTCCCCCTTTCAATATTTTCTGCATCTTAAAATCGAGGCTGCTTCATCCTTTCTGGTGAATACCAATCTCAAGGTCCGGGAGGTGGCGGATCATTTTGGTTTTGAGAATCCCTTCCATTTTTCCCGGATTTTCAAGAAATGCACGGGCCTGTCCCCGCTGGAATACCGCCGGAGTTTTCCCCGGATCAATCCGGGGAATGGACAAGCATGAGGGGGGACCGGGGGGCAGTGGAGGACCCAAAGCGGATATGCGGCTTCCCCCTTTCTTGACTTATAACACGAGTACGGGATATGATACGGTAAGTTATCATAGTAAGCGTAGGGGGAGTAATATATGAAGATCGGCATAGCGCTTT
>JAITHH010000187.1 GCA_031280065.1 Treponema sp.
AACCGCAGGGCAGAGCCCTGCGGTACAAAGCTGCGTCCTAATGAACAGATGTATCTCTCCCTCCGGTTTCACGCGGAACAGACTGGGGAGCAATGGGTATCGTCGTACCGAAGATACACTATGCGGAGTTTTCAGCTGCTCTGGGGCAGCCCGCCATAACTATGATGAATGACAACGCCGCCATTCCTGATTTTGCAGCTAGAGTCACAGCCCTGCCCAGGGAAGTTCTACTTGATTCAATTTCCATGCCGGCCCCTTCCATTTTTACAACTCAAAGATATACTTATAGAAGTAAGAGGTAAATCATGGTTATTCACCGGAACGAAATGACGACCGAGCGGAAAGAGAATATGCGGGGCGGGGAAGGAGCGGCAATCCTAACCCACTTTAGCGGCGGCGGAGTACAGCATACACGGCTGGCAGCGGAATTGAGCCTGCCTCCGGGGGCGTCCATCGGCTATCATCAGCATACGGACGAGACAGAGTACTTTGTATTCCTGGAGGGGAGCGGTGTGGTGAACGACAACGGCGAGGAAGTCCCGGTTCAAAAGGGCGACGTGATGATCACCGGCGGCGGTGCTTCTCATGCGGTCAAAAACACGAGCGCCGTCCCTCTTGTATTCAACGCCTTTATCATCACCTATTGAGAGGTATGGAGAGTTCCGAGGCAAGATTCATTGGCGAAGTTCCTGCTGAGTCAAATGCCTCTTTTTAACCGGGCGAAAAACCTGGGTAACTATTGCTTCGTCCTCGAAAAGATACCGTACATACAAGACAGGTTCCAGAATATGACGTTCCCATAGGCTGTCCTTTTGTAGTTCTATCGCCACGTACAGCCACGCCGCCTGGTCAAGATACTCCCGCCGTTGGGTAAAAAGATACTCCCCAGCAGGTATGTGTACAGGCCTCTGATGCTGGCCTGCCAGATACACCGCCGTGTTAGGTTCGATACTTTGAGCCTCCCCGGGGTCCAGCCTGAAAGACAGAATGACCTCGCCCAGTGAAGAACAGTATGCTGGGGACGATTCTGTCTCAAGGACGGGCGCGTCAGGCGCTTCTAGCGTTGCGCCAAGATACAATCTCATAACCGCGTTACATTCCATGCTTTTTTATACACTTTTTTGCTTTCCGATTGAAGCATAGTTCATGTCCGAGCCGTTCTATATATGGAGGCTACTATGAAACAGAAATTTCGTTTGATGGCGTGGATCGGAGGGCTGGCGGCGCTGCTCGTTTCAGCCTGCGCCTGTTCTCCAGAGACGGCGCTTCAACGTGTGCTGGGGGGCAGCGCCGAAGCGCCGGTGTTTATCTCCTGTAAAGCGGTATCCGCCACAGAGATCAGCTTCCGGTTTTCCCTACCGGTAAGAGTCAAAAGCCTGGTATTTGATCCACCCCTGGAGGCGGAACTGGTCAGCGAAGGAGCGCAAGTGAGGGTCAGGCTGCACATCCCGCTAGAAGGGGGAAGGAAAGTAACGGCTGACATGCTCGTAGAGGATGAACATGGGAATACTCTTGCCGTGCTGGTTCCGTTCAGAACCAAGAACGACCGGGTACCCGCGCTGCTCATTACGGAAGTCCGCACCGAGTATGCCAAACCCAAGGCGGAATTCGTGGAGCTGAAAACGTTCAGCGCGGGAAACCTGGGAGCGGTCCGGCTCTTTATCGCCGGAGCCGGTATGGACACGCCGGTATTTGAGTTCCCGCCTGTGGAAGTCCGCGCCGGTGAGTACATTGTCATTCATCTGCGTAATCTGCACGAGGGGCTTGATGAGATCGGCGAGAACCTGGAGGCAACCCCATATACCAAAGACAACGAGGCGCTTGCAGAGGCCCGTGACTTCTGGGTTCCCGGCTCAAAAAAGCTGCTGCGAAAAACCGACGCGGTAATGGTAATAGATCAGGACGACCGGATACTTGACGGACTGCTTTTGAGCGAAAATCCCGACCCCTGGTGGAAAGATGAAAAGATGGTCATGGCGGCGGAGATGCTGACCGCCCAGGGGGCCTGGGAGTCCGCTGGCGCGAAGGTCCCCGGCCCTGCCGACGCGGTATTCAGCGCCCGCACCACCACCACCCGGTCTATCTGCCGGGACGAAACAGGTACGGACACCGGCAGCTCCGCCGACTGGTATATCACCGCATCCAGCAACGCCACGCCGGGCAAAGTAAATAGCATTAAACGCTATATACCGAAGGAATAGCGCACCAGAGGAAACACTGATTTATGTACCATACTCAAAAGAGCCCGCAGATTACGCTGATTGCGAACCTGCGGTTCGATTCTCGATTGAATAAATCAGTGTTTCCCTAGCCGGTTAAGTTCTGGAACATATTTTCGATGTCGTTTTTGGGTGCGGCTCCAACCTGCTGACGGACAATAGCCCCATCTTTGTAGAGTATCAGGGTGGGGATAGACACGACATTGTGCCGCCCCGCCAGCTCATTCTGCTCGTCTACATTGACTTTCCCGATTTTAACGCGGTCCTGGTATTCTTCCGCCAGCTTTTCCAGCAGCGGGCTTATCGCCTTACAGGGCCTGCACCATTCAGCCCAAAAATCCACCAGCACCGGGATAGAAGACCGCAGTACCTCGTCCTCAAAGTTCTCTTTTGTGATGATAACTTCTCCGCTCATGAGATTCCGTTCCTCCGCTTCATACTATTAAGATAAGACCCTAAGGCCCCGCTATTTATGCTAATTGCTGCCAAACGAATATACAATATCCGCGGAACGGCAATTCAAAATTACTATAGGAAAAAAGACAATCCAAAGGATTTATTGGGGGACCTGTCTGCGGTAAGAATGGAACCTCTCCGGAGGGTTCCCTCCGTTTTTACCGTAAATATGAGCACAAATGCGGAAGTGAGCCGGGGGCATGGGCCTTGAAACCAGACCGCTACTGCGGGCAGCCCCAAGCGTCTTTTCAGACGAGAGGGAACGCCAAAGGAGGTACATCAGGGGCGCCCAGAGCAGGCAGTAGAAACTCATGGGGCCAGCCTAACACGAGCAGCGGACGAAGAAAAGAGGCTAGACATAAGCCGCTCATTCGGTTATAGTAGATATGAATTCCCGGTTATGCCCTGCTAAACCGGGATTTGCGAGGAGGTCAGTTGGCGGAGAGGGATTTACGGATAAACGAACAGATTCGGGTGCGGGAGGTTCGCCTCATTCAGGATGGGGGGGAACAGCAGGTGATTTCTACCGCCGCAGCCCTTGGATTAGCCCGGGAACAGGGTCTTGATCTGGTGGAGGTTGCCCCGCAGGCAGCGCCGCCGGTCGTCAAGATCATGGATTATGGCAAGTACAAATTCGAAAACGAAAAGAAAGTCCGGGATTCAAAGAAAAAGCAGAAACTCTTGAAGTTAAAAGAAATCAGGATGCAGCCGAAGATCGATGATCATGACCTGGATTTTAAGTCGAAGCATGTACGGGAATTTCTTGCCGAAGGGAATAAGGTCAAGGTAACGGTCCGTTTCAGAGGCCGGGAGCTTGCCCATACCGAATTAGGACTTGATGTCCTCAAAGATGTTCTCAAGCGGATCGAGGGGGAGTATGTGATGGACAAAGCGCCCGCAATGGAGGGCCGGTTTATGTCCATGGTACTGAGCCCCAAGTCAAAGAAGTGAGGTTTGTGATGCCAAAGATGAAAACAAAAAAGAGCGCCGCCAAACGGTTCTCTTTTACTGGATCGGGGAAGGTGAAGTATAAAAAACAGAACCTTCGTCATATTCTTACCAAAAAATCCAGCAAGCGGAAGCGGAATCTCCGTCACGCCGGTATTCTGTCCAGTGACAACGTACCGGTTATCAGAAAACGCTTGCTGCCGTACGGATAGGAGTTTTTTATGTCAAGAGCAGTTGACGGTTCCAAAAGAAAGAACCACCGCAAAAAGATTCTCAAGCTGGCGAAAGGCTATTGGGGCCGCAGACATTCGAACTATAAGACCGCCAAGGACGCGGTTACCAAGGGCCTGTTCTACGCCTACCGGGACCGGAAGGACCGCAAAGGGGACTTCCGCCGGATATGGATCATCAGGATCAACGCCGCCTGCCGCGCCGAGGGCATTTCGTACTCCCGTTTTATCGCGGGCCTTACCAAAGCGGGAATCGCAATCAACCGGAAGGCCCTGGCCAACCTCGCCATTGAAGACGCCGGGGCTTTTAAGACCGTAGCGGATCAGGCAAAAGCCGCATTGGGGGCTTAGTATGGTAAGTCTTGAGCAAGTCCAGCTCTTGGAAACAAAGGTCGTCAAGGTAATTGAGCATGTTGACCGGGTTACCGGAGAAAATACCCTGCTCAAGACCAAGCTGGAAGACTATCAGCGGCGGATAGACGAGCTGGAAGTCCTTATCCAGCGCTTCAGGGAAGAGCAGAACCGCATCGAAGACGGAATACTCGCCGCTCTTGACCGGCTTAACCAGTTCGAGGCGGCGGTGTCCAAGAGCCTGCCCCGCCGGGAGGAATTCCCCCCGCTTGATGACGGCAGCGCCGCGCCGGAAGAACCGTCCCCGGAGCCGGAAGAATTGCCCGGCGGCGGGGACGCTATGCCCGATGGCGGGGCGGAAATGAACGCTCCCGCAGGGGATGAGTCCGATGACGACATCATCTTCGCGTCCGAAGGGGATGATGAAGCGCCTTCCGAAGAAGATGAGCAAATCCAGGGGACGATTCCCGCTGAAAATCAGCCTGCGGAACTCGACATTTTTTAAGGAGCGGATGTGCCGAAGCACGAGCTCCAAATGGATGTATTAGGCGCCAGTTTCTCTATCGCCGCCGATGAGGACCCGGATTACTTGGAGAGCCTGCTAAGGCGCTACCGGCTCACCCTTGAAAGCACCCGGAAGATGACCGGGCTCATCGATCCCTTAAAAATCGCCATCGTAACCGGCTACCTGCTCTGCGATGAGGTTCACAAGCTGCAGGAAGAGCGGAATATCGCGGGGCTGATCCAGGAGGAATCCGACAAGGCCGAAGAGATCACCTTGGATATGATCGCCCGGATTGATAAAGCATTGGATAAACAACCGTCATGAAGCGTCTGTATAAACTGGAAAATCCGGTAAAACATTACCGCTGGGGTTCTCCTGTCTGGATTCCCCGGCTGCTGGGGCGGGAAAATCCCCATGCCGAGCCCTGGGCGGAACTCTGGATGGGGGCCCACCCCGGAGGGCCTTCGCGGATCGCCGGAGAGGGGATCGGGCTGGATGCCCTTATCGCCGCCGATGCGCCGCGTTTGCTGGGAGCAGATGTCTGCCGGGAATTCGGCGCCCTCCCGTTCCTCTTCAAGCTCCTGGCTGCGGGAGCGCCCCTCTCCATACAGGCCCACCCGAACTTGGAACAGGCGCGGGCCGGCTGGGAACGGGAGAACCGGGCGGGCGTCCCCATTGACGCGGCAAACCGGAACTACCGGGACCCCAACCACAAGCCGGAGATTCTCTGCGCGTTAAGCCCCTTTAAGGCCCTCTGCGGTTTCCGGGAACCCGGCGAGATTCGGAAACGGCTCAACTGCTTTGAGCGGGAACTGCGCCGTGCGCCGTCTCTGCGGGAGCAGATAGCGGGCCTCTGCCTTGCCCTGGACGCCGCCGATCCCGGCGCGGCCCTGGAGCAATTCACCCGTGGGCTCTTGGGCCTGGATGAAGAAGTCAGGGGCGTATTGACCGCCCAGGCCGCCGAAAATCAGGAAGCGCTGGAGCGTCGCGCTCCCGAATACGCCGCTGAATGGCGGACTGTGGGGAATCTCGCCTCCCGCTATCCGGGGGATCCGGGGATTCTCGCCCCGCTGTACCTCAACCTGCTCGATCTTGCGCCGGGAGAGGCGGTGTTCCTCCCCGCCGGGGTGTTTCACGCATACCTTGAAGGCTTTGGGGTGGAACTCATGGCCAATTCAGACAATGTACTGCGGGGCGGGCTCACGGAGAAGCACATCGACGGGGAGGAGCTGATCCGCGTTCTGCGCTTTGCCCCCCATAAACCGGCGGTCCGCAAAGCGCCGGAGGGGGAAGCGGCGTTTGTCTACCCTGCTGAATGCCGGGAGTTTTCCCTTTCCCGGTTCCTGGGGGATGCGCGGCCCCGCGCTATACCGGCTTCCGGTCCGCGCATCCTCCTGGTAACCGAAGGGCGGGCCCGTCTCTCGGCGGGGGGAGAAACGCTCATCCTCAACCAGGGTGAAAGCGCTTTTGCGGCCCCGGCGGAAGCGCCGGAGGGACTGACGCTTACGGGGGATTGCGCTGTCTATGCGGCGGGCGCCGCGCTTGGCTGAAAGGCTGAGTCGCATGAAGATACTGGTAGACGCCGATTCCTGTCCTGTACCGGCCCGGACCCTGGCGCTGCGGACGGCGATAAAACGGAACATCGAAATCATCTTTGCGGCAAACCGGCTCATTCCGGGGATCAAGGGGCCCGGCGTACTCATGGAACTCTGTCCCCTCGAACCGGGGGCCGCCGATGACCGGATTGCCGCCTTAGCGCAGCCCGGGGATCTGGCCCTTACGCGCGATATGCCCCTGGCTTCCCGCCTGGTGGACCGGGGGGTGCTGGTGCTGGA
>JAITHH010000205.1 GCA_031280065.1 Treponema sp.
AATAGATATAAGTCCGTATGTGGATGTGATAATGAGGGCGAACGCGGAACGCCTGAAGGAGGTATTGATGAAAAATCCGACATTAGAGCAGGTTCTGGACGAACTGGGCATTACCGCGAGGGCGGAAGCACGCGGTGAAGCACGCGGTGAAACGCGCGGTAAATCTGAGGGGATGGCCTTGGGTGAAGCACGAGGGATAGCGCAGGTGCTCGATCTGCTGAAGAGCGGTAAACCCCCGGAGGAAATCCTCCAGCTTTATAGCGAGGCCGCAGCTTACTAGGGATTGATAGAAACATCAAGGGGATTTTATCAGAATTCAGCCGAACCCAAGATGCGCCATCCGTGGACTGCGGGGCGGTCGCGTAGCCAAGCCCTCCGGGGGAACCGGGGGGCGCAAACCTGCGGTTCGATAACCCCCCGGCGGGGGTACAGGGGCGGAGCCCCCTTCCCCTTATCGAGTCTCCGCCCCGGCTCCCCGAAAATACTCCCGCCACACCCGCTCCATCCCCGCAAGACCCGTTTCCCGGTTGAGGAGCGTCTTCAAATACGTCCCCCAGGTCAGGTTGTCGCAGAAATAACTGAAGAAACGCCGGGCCCGCGAACAGTGGAATTCCGGGGGCTGATAACGGGCAAGCAGTTCCAGGAAACGGCAGCCGGTCTCCTCGATAGCGGGCGCCCCGCTCACCCCGTTCCGCGCCTCGGCGAACAGCCACGGGCGCCGTACCGCCCCCCGGCCCGCCATCACCGCGTCCCAGGGCCCTTCAGCCCGGCGGGCCAGCTCTTCGGCGCTGATTATGTCCCCGTTCCCCGCCACGGGGATGCGGAGCGCGGCGCGGAGGGCCGCCACGTATTCCCAGCGGGCCCAGCGCTTGAACTTCTCCCGGGCCGTCCGGGGGTGCAGGGTGATGAATTCAACCCCCTCGTCTTCCAAGCGGCGGCAGAAGCGGATAAGATAGTCAAGGTCGTCTTCCATGCCGATCCGCAGCTTGACGCTCAGACGATGCGCGGTCCGCGCCCTGACCATCTGGACGAGTGCTCCCGCCCGGTCGATAGAGGCCATCCAGCGGACTCCCGCGCCGGTCCGGGTAATCGCCGGGGCCGAGCAGCCCATATTCAGGTCCACGCCGGCGCACTCGTACCGGTTCAGCAGGGCCGCGGCCCGGGCGATCTGATCCGCGTCCGCCCCCATGAGCTGATAGACCACGCGGTCAGGGCAGGGGCCGGCGTCGAGATACCACGCTTCAAAAGGCCCCTTGGCCAGAAGCGCCCCGGCGCTGATCATCTCGGTAAAATACCGGTCGCAGCCGCCGAAATCTTCTATTAACTCGCGCAGCGCCCGGTGGCTTAATTCGGCCATCGGGGCCAGCATAAAAAGCGCCGCCATGATAAATGATAATACAATACCGCCGTGATACCGATAAGATAGAATAGGATAAAGCCCTTGACTTACTATGGTCTTTGCCATAGAATTGAGGAAAGAAGAGGAGAGGAGCGTGCCGCATGGTAGCAAAGAGTGATATACCCAATATGAATGATAAACCGCCTGAAGGGCAAAAACCCGACGGAGGAGCATACCGGGTTCTCGTGGTGGACGATTCCATGTTTATTGCCAAACAGCTTGGTCAGATTTTTACGTCGGAAGGTTTTGAGGTCGCGGAAACCGCTGCGGACGGCGCTCAGGGCGTCGACAAGTACAAAGGACTGCACCCCAATATCGATTTGGTTACCATGGACATCACCATGCCGGTTATGGATGGCGTTACCGCCCTGGAGAAAATCCTCGAATTTGACAAGGACGCGAAGGTCATCATGGTCAGCGCCCTGGGTAAAGAGGACGTGGTAAAAAAATGCCTCATGATGGGAGCAAAAAGTTATATTGTAAAACCCCTGGATCGCCGAAAAGTTCTGGAGCGGGTGGTGTCCGTGCTTAAACGCTAAGAGCCCGGAAATCGGGATTTTGTGGTCTATTGACCGTAAAAATCCACAAATTGAACAGGCTCTAAGGCCGCGCTCCGGTATATCCCGCCTGGAATATTCATACAGGCGGGTATTTCAGGTGAAGACTTATCTCTATAGGAAGTTATGAAAGCTCATATTATTACTGATTCTGTTTTTTGTCTCCATGCCGACATCGAGACAACTGACTTGTTTGAGGGTATCTGGCCCATCCCCCAGGGCGTTTCCCTCAATGCGTACGTGGTTAAGGGGGAGAAAATCGCCCTTATCGATCTGATCCGCGACTGGATTGACGCGCCCCGGCAGATTGCGGAAGCCCTGCGCTCCATCGGCATCGATTTCGGCGCGGTGGACTACCTGGTCTTGAACCACCTGGAGCCGGATCATACCGGCTGGCTGCGGGAATTCCGGGAGCAGAACCCCCGTGCCGAGATTATCGCCACCGCCAAGGGAATCAACCTGGTCAAGACTTTCTACCAGACCGAAGAAGGACTGCGGACCGTCAAAGACAGGGATACCCTGGACTTGGGAGGCGGTAAAGTCCTGACTTTCTTTGAGGCGCCCAATCTCCACTGGCCTGAAACCATGGCCACCTGGGATGGCGAATCCGGGACGCTGTTCCCCTGCGACGCCTTCGGCTCCTTCGGGGCGCTGGGAGACCGGGTCTTTGACGATGAATTTAACCAGGAGGAACACGCCTTTTTCGAGTCGGAAGCCCTTCGGTACTATTCCAACATCGTCTCTTCCTTCTCGGCCTTTGTGGAGCGGGCGGTTCAGAAGCTCAAACCGCTGAATATCCGTTGCGTGGCCCCTAGTCACGGCATCGTGTGGCGGAAGAACCCCCAAGTGATCATCGAACGGTATTTGAAGTACGCTTCCTACGCCAAGGGCCCGGCTGAACGGGAGATCGCCATCATCTGGGGCTCCATGTACGGCTATACCCGCTGGGGGCTGGACGCGGTGATACGGGGTATTGAGGAAGAGGGGACGCCCTATACCCTGCACCGGGTTCCCGACGAGAATATTTCGTATGTGCTGACCGCCGCGTATAAGAGTACGGGTTTGGTCTTGGCTATGCCCACCTATGAGTACGCTATGTTCCCGCCTATGGCCTACACGCTGGATATATTCCGCCGAAAGCATATCACCGGTAAGACGGTTCTGCGGATCGGTTCGTGGGGCTGGGCAGGCGGCGCGAAAAAAGACTATGAGGCTGCGGTGGAGGGCCTGCGGTGGAATCACCTCGAATCTTTGGAATGGGCCGGCGCGCCGACCGAGGCGGATATGGCGGCGCTTAAAGACCGGGGCCGGGAACTTGCCCGTGCGGTGAAAGCGGCGGGTTAAGGGGGAGCGCGGGGGCATCCCGTGCATTGATAATGGGCAATAACCTTCCGATCTGTTTGTACAATGGAACGGTGATGACCGGCTTCGCTTCTATGGAGCGCTGCGCGGTGTTCGTGGAAGACGGCGTCGTGGCGGACGTTTTCTCGAAAAAACGGTTTGAACAAAAGCATTTCTCCCCGGACACCAAGATCATCGATGTAGGCGGGGCGTATATCGCGCCGGGATTCATTGACACCCATATCCACGGCGCGGGCGGGCATGGAACCGAGGACGCCGAGGTATGGTCCAAGAACGGGGTGGACTCGATCATCGAGATGTCCCGGCTCTTGACCCAGTGGGGCGTTACGGCCTTTAACCCTACCTTGTACCCTTCAAACCCGGAGTCCATGCTGAACGCCGTAACCCAGATCGCCGCGGCCATAGGGCGGGAGAACGGGGCCCGGATCATGGGGCTCCACCTGGAGGGGCCGTTTATCTCTCCGGATCGCCTGGGGGTGCAGCGCCCTGAGACCGTGCGCTCGGTGGAACTTTCCTTTATGGAGGAGCTGTGGAACGCCTCCAAAGGCTCGGTGGTGAACATGACCGTGGCCCCGGAGATCAGGGGAATGCGTGAACTGGCCCTCTTCTGTATCAAGCGGGGGATTGTCCTCCAGGCGGGGCATACTGACGCCAAGTACGAAAATATGCTGGAAGGGATGCAGGCGGGGATTCTCCACTCCACTCACCTGTTCAACGCGATGAGCAAGATGGATCACCGCAACCCTAACGCGGTGGGGACCATCCTGATCCACCCTGAAATGTCCTGCGAGATCATCGCCGACGGTTTCCATGTCCACCCGGACCTCTTCAAACTGCTCCAGCGGGATAAGCCCATCGACAAGATCGTTCTGGTAACCGATAGTCTTAAACCGACCGGGCAGGAAGCGGAGCCGTTCATTGCCAATGGGGAGGAGGTGGAACTGCGGGATGGGGCGTTCCACCGGAAGAGCGATGGGGTGATTGCCGGTTCGTGTCTGACCATGATCCAGGGGGTGCGGAATCTGGTTTCCTTCGGCTTCAGCCTGGGGGATGCGGTGAGGACCGCCAGTTCCAATCCCGCTCAGGTGATGCGCTACCGGGGCAAGGGTACGATTATTCCAGGAAATGACGCGGACCTGGTTGTTTTTGATCATAATTTTAAAATTTTGGCCGTCATTGTAGCCGGCGGGCTGAAAAGAAATCTTTTCTAAGCAATGCGGGGGGTGGAACTCCCCTGGAAAGGAGATAATATGCGTTTGTTAATTCATAAGGACTATGCCGAAGCAAGCCGCTGGGCCGCTCAGTACATCGCGGACCGGATCAATGCGGCGGGAAATCAGCCTTTTGTGCTGGGACTGCCTACCGGGTCCAGCCCGCTGGGTATTTACCGCGAACTCATCGCCCTCTGCCGGGCCGGAAAAGTGTCGTTTGCCCGGACCGTCACCTTTAACATGGATGAGTACGCGGGCCTGGGGCCGGATCACCCCCAAAGCTACCGCCGCTTCATGTGGGATAATTTCTTCTCCCATATCGACATCAGCAAACAAAACGTCCATATTCTCAACGGCCTGGCCGCTGACCCCGAAGGGGAATGTACCGCCTACGAGGAGGCGATCCGCAATGCGGGAGGCATCGATCTCTTCTTGGGAGGCATGGGCGCGGACGGGCATATCGCCTTTAACGAGCCCGGCTCATCCCTCAGTTCCCGGACCAGGATAAAGACCCTCACCATGGATACGAAGATCGCTAACGCCCGCTTCTTTGACGGGGATGTCAGCCGCGTCCCGTCAACGGCCCTGACCGTCGGGGTCGGCACGGTGATGGACGCCCGGGAAGTGCTGATCATCGTCAGCGGCCATAACAAGGCCCGCGCTTTGAAGGCCGTGGTGGAGGAGGGGATCAGCCATATATGGACGCTTTCGTGCATCCAGATGCACCGGCGGGCGATCATCGTTTGCGACGAGGCGTCCACGGACGAATTAAGGGTAGGGACGGTACGGTACTTCAAATCAATTGAAGGGATGTAGCCCTTGCCGCTTCTGCTGCTCTTTCTATTCCTGCACACAGGGGCCGCGGCGGAGGAGCGGAAAGACGGGGGGCTTTCCTCCTTTTCCGATCCGGCGCGGATATGGGGTAACGGGCTTGAGCGGGTGATTGAAGAAGCCTACCGCCAGAGCTTTAAGACCTACATCATCGGCGGCAGGGTGATGAACCTGCGGATGCCTTTTGCCCAAAATCACGAGCGCAGCGAGTTAGCCGAACAGGATTGGGAATTTCTGGGGGGCGGTAAGGCGAATCCCGCGTCCCTCTGGGAGATTATCGGGGAAGTTCTGTCGAACGGGGATTTCTTACGGTACACGGACGCTCTTTCGGACGGGCGGGAAAAGGTTATCATCTTTGATATTCCAACGAAAACCTGGACGGCTACCCGCGATTTCTTCGACCTGTCCCGGATGAAAGCCGGTTACTACCGGGGGCTGCCCCACCGGCCCTACGTGCTGGTCTCCGGTCAGGGCATCGAAGAGAGCGATGTGTACAACTACCTGTACTGCGTGGGCTGGGTGGGCATGGATTGCTCCGGTTTTGTTTGGCAGATACTCTCGTATGCCGCCCGCTCCCGTGGGCTCAACCTGAGTCTTATCATCAGCAGGGCCTTGGGTATACCGCGCGGACAGGACCCTTCGTGGTATGTTGGCGCCGCTTTCTTCGGTTCCAACAGCCGGGAGATCGTTCCGGTTCAGGACGAGATACGCAATCTGCGGCCTGCGGACATTCTCCTGTTCCGGGGCGAGGGAGGCGGCGTGGTTCATTCGGCGGTTATTCAATCGGTGAATTTCACCGAGGGAATTGTCCGGTATTTACAGAGTACCGATGAGGCTCCCTTGGACGAGCGGGGCGCTCACGAGTCGTTTATCCGTTTTGACCCGGCCCATCCAGAGATGAGTTTGAAGCACCCCTCGGTTGTGTGGACGCAGGCCCGTTATGCGCCGTTTCCCGGAGAGCGGCCTTCTCCCTTTTCCGACGACGGCAGACGCTACCGGGCCTTTGGCGGGGGCCGCGTCGTACGGCTGCGGGCTTTTCTTTAAGGCGGGCGCAGAGCCAAGCCATCCGGGGGGACTGGGGGGATGTGTCCCCCAGCGGGGGTGTGGGGGCGGAACCCCCGTAGAATTGCCGCTGACAGCCTCTTGACATTTCTACCAAAGCCGCTAAAATAAGAGTTGACAGTAAATGGTTCTCATAAAAAAAGAGTCGTTGAAACGGCTCTTTTTTTATGGGTAAGC
>JAITHH010000302.1 GCA_031280065.1 Treponema sp.
CCTACGAAGTAACCGCCACCAGACGGCGCCCAAAGACCTTTGATGAATTGGCCGGACAGGAATTCGTGGCGGCAACCATGAAAAGTTCCATCGAAACCGGGCGTATCGCCCACGCCTACCTCTTTTCCGGGCCGCGGGGCTGCGGCAAGACCAGCGCTGCCCGTATCCTTGCCCGGTCCCTCAACTGCGAAAAAGGCCCCACCGTCCACCCCTGCGGCCAGTGCGCCGCCTGTAAAGAGATAAGCCGGGGGGCCAGCCTGGATATAATCGAAATCGACGGCGCTTCCAACACCTCGGTCAACGACGTCCGCCAGATCAAGGACGAAGTGCTTTTCCCCCCCAACTCAGGGCGCTACAAGGTATATATCATCGATGAGGTGCACATGCTTTCCAACAGCGCCTTCAACGCCCTGCTCAAAACCGTCGAAGAACCCCCCCCCTACATCGTCTTCATCTTTGCCACCACGGAACTGCACAAGGTGCCCGCCACCATCAAAAGCCGCTGCCAGCAGTTCGCCTTCAGGCTCATCCCCCTCGAAACCATTCAGCGCATCCTGCGGGAGACCTGCGGGGAAATGAAAATAGAAGCCGAGGATGAAGCCCTGTTCTGGATCGCCAAGGAATCCACCGGGAGCCTGCGGGATGCCTATACCCTCTTTGATCAGGTCGCTTCGTTTTCCGATGGGAACATCCGCGCCGCCCTGATCCGGGAAAAACTCGGCCTGATGGGGCTGGACACCCTTAACAGCCTGGCCGAATGCTGCGCCGCCAACGATATTTCCGCGGCCTTTGCCCAGATCGATGGAATTCTCAACGCGGGCGTGGCCATCGAGCAGTTCGTGATCGACCTCGCCGGCTACTACCGGAGCCTCCTCCTGCTCAAGAACGGCGTTACCCGTGAATCCCTCCTGGGCTACAGCGCGGAACGCTTTTCGTCCAAGGTACTGGAAGTCCTGGATTCGCCCCATCTGGAGCGGGCCCTGGAGCTGCTGCTGGGGCTCTACCGGGACATCCGCTACTCCGTGTCCCCCCGCTTTGAACTGGAAACGGTGATTTCCAAACTCGCCTGGCTGGACCGCTGGGTATCCATGCCCGAACTGCGGGAGGCTGTCGCCCGGGCCGGGGACGCCCTGGGATCAGGCGGCTTTCCGGCTGGCGGCGGCAGGGCTCGCGGGGACGCCGCTTCCCGAGACGCGGGGGCATCAGGGGAAAGAGCGGCGCGGCATCAGAGCGGGGGCGGCGTTTTCGACAGCCCCATGAAGCCCGGCGGGGGTGAATCCCTCACCGAGGGCTTTAAGCGCTTTCTCGCGGCCCGGGACGGGCCTGGTGCGGGGGCCCCCGCCGTCGAGGAAAAGGTCCCCCCGGAGGCTGACCTGGTCAGGCAGGTGTTCAACGGCACGCTGGTGAAAGAGCGGTAAGTAGAGATGAACAAAAACGGAGCGTACTGATGATTAACCCTTTTGATGTCCTTAAAAACGCCCAGAAAATTCAGGAGCAGATGAGTTCCTTTCAGGAAAAGCTGCGCGGAATCACCGCCGCCGGTTCAGCCGGCGGGGGCATGGTAGAGATCGTGATCAACGGCCGCATGGAACTCTTGCAGGTCCGCGTAGCGCCGGATGCGCTGAATCCGCCTGACGCGGAGATGCTTCAGGACCTTATCGCCGCCGCCTTTACCAGCGCGCTGGAGAAGATCAAAGAGGCGATTAACCAGGAGATGGGTTCCCTGGCCGGCGGGCTTGGCTTACCGGGTTTGACGGGAATTCCCGGCGCGGGCGTTTCGGGGGGCTCGTGAACAGCGCCCTGGACCGGCTGGTTGCGCTGCTTTCAAAGCTGCCGGGAATAGGGAAGAAGACCGCGGGCCGTTTGGCCTATCACATCCTGGAGGCGGACCAGAACTACGCACAGAGCCTGGCGGAACTGCTGGCGTCTCTGCACCGCGCCATCCGGCGCTGTTCCCGTTGCGGCGGCTTCACAGAAACCGATCCCTGCCCGATCTGCGCGGACCCCGGCAGGGACGGCTCCACGATCTGCGTGGTGGAACGGCCCCAAGACCTGCGGGTCATTGAAGAATCCCGCGAATTCCGGGGGCGCTTCCACGTGCTGGGGGGACTCATCGCCCCGCTGGAAGGAGTGGGGCCGGACAAGCTGTCCATCGGGCGCTTAGTGAGCCGCGTCCGCGCCGAGGGCGTCGGGGAAGTCATCCTGGCGCTGAATCCGACGGTTGAAGGGGACACCACCGCCCTGTACATCCAGAAAATACTGCAAGACATCGATGTCGAAGTTACCCGCTTGGCATCAGGGCTTCCGGTTGGGGGCGATCTGGAATACGCCGACCGCCTTACCCTCTCGCGGAGTTTCCGGGCCCGGATAAAGCTGTAGTCCCGGCGGGGACGAGCGGGCTGCGTTTGAACAAAGTGTTTAATTGCTTCCTATTTTATTTTTTGTTAATAATTTGGTCCAGCTTTTTGTTCTCTTCTTGCAGTAACATTATTTTTTTGTCCTCCTTCTGTATTTCTAATGCTAATATTTCTTTTTGTAATTCAAGTTTTTTTATTTCATCTTTCCTTTTTTCTTTTTTGTACATAAACGTTAAAAACATTCCTGGTAAAATAATAAACAAACTGACAATTGACAATATTCCGCGTATCGCTGTCAAATCCATTTGATTCCTCCAATGCTGTTTTAGTCCAATATGGATTATCCCGTTTTCAAATACATATTATAAGTTTTTTACGATGCTGTCAATTTCCAGGGAATTAGCGCTTCTACGCCTTGACATAACCGCATAAAGCGCAATATTCTTCCTTATATTGACGCGGTATAAGATAGCATCAATACAGAATTGCCAAATGGTGAGGAGGTATCTGTATGCATCTGGGAATGGGAGAAATCGCGCTTCTGATCGTGCTTGCCTTGGTACTTTTCGGGGCAAAGCGGCTGCCCCAGGTGGGCAGGGCAGCCGGAGAAGCAATACGGGAATTCAAGGCCGCCTTTGAGGGTATCCGTAAGCCCCTGGACGGCGGGGAGCCGCCTGGCGGTAAAAGCGGATGACCGGCAGCGCTGGTAAGGGGGACGGAATGGACGGAACACCTGGAAGAACTGCGGCGGCGGATAATCGCCGTGCTGGCCGTGTTCACCGCCGCCGCACTCTGCGCTTTCGCCCTTTCCCGGCGTATAGCGGACTTCCTCATGGCGCCAGTTGCGGACCTCGGCGTCCAACTCTACACCTTTTATCCCGCTGAAAAATTCATCGCATACTTCCATCTTTCTCTGTGGACGGGCGCGGTTGTCTCTGCACCTTTTTTGCTGTTGCAAGCGGGTCTCTTTGTGTGGCCGACGCTCCGGGGCAGGGAGCGCCCCTTTACACTGACGGTCCTTATCGCGGTTCCCGCGCTGTTCCTGGCCGGCTCCGGCGCGGCGTACCGTTTCCTCTCGCCTGTCGTGCCGCGTTTCTTCCTGTATTTCGGAGGGACGGACGGCATTCAGCCGATGTGGGGCTTTCGTGAATACCTCGCCGTACTCTACTCTCTGATGCTCGCCACAGGGCTCCTCTTGCAGACGCCGCTCCTCTTGCTTTTCACCTTTGCGGCCGGACTCATCACGCCCGGCCAGGCGGCCCGTGCGCGGCCTTATATCATCTTTCTAATATTCCTGGCCGCTGCCATCTGCACTCCCCCCAACGTCCTTTCTCAAGCGGCGCTGGGCGTGCCCCTGTATCTCTTGTTTGAGTTCACCCTGTTCATCGGGCGCGTTTTATTTGGCGGGCGCGGCAAACTGAGTGACGCCGCCAAGCGCTCCCGGTAGCTGCAGGCCGCCAGGGGAGGGGCGGCGGCAAAAGTCATGTCCGCAATACGCTGGGACGGTATTTGCTCCTCCTCTATACAGGCCCCATATCCGGGACTATACTTTTTCCATGAAACATCGAAACGCTTTCTTCGCCGCTGTTTTGGCGGCGCTTCCCGTATGCTCCGGCGTCTTGTCCGCCCAGGAGCCGCT
>JAITHH010000023.1 GCA_031280065.1 Treponema sp.
TTTAACATGACTCCGATGATGGTGAATGCACATTTTATGTAAAATGTAGTATTTTTTTTGAATTTCCTTCGATGTTATTTGTATTATTTTTAGAAACAGTATTTTTTTTAGAAGACAAATGCGTAATCAGCGGTCCCCTGGCAGCGGAAGCGGGGGGAGTAATGCGGTGTGGCGGGCGCGTTTGTTGGCCGCGCACCGCTCAGGCTAAAGCCTTCGCGCAGGTGTGCTAATAGAGGGGCATTACGTGCGCTGCGGCGGGCCGCATTGTTTGGTCAGCGCCCTGGCGGGCACGATTATTGGCCGCGCACCGCTCAGGCTAAAGCCTTCGCGCATTTGTGCTAATAGGGGGGTATTGCGAGCGCTACGGCGGGCCGCATTGTTTGGTCAACGCCCTGGCGGGCGCGTTTGTTGGCCGCGCCCTGCTCAGGCTAAAGCCTTCGCGCATGTGTGATAATAGGGGGTATTACGTGCGCTACGGCGGGCCGCATTGTTTGGTCGACGCCCTGGCGGGCGCGTTTGTTGGCCGTCCTTTTCATCCGTGTAATCAGCGGTTCCCTGCAACTGTTTTTTTACCACGGAAAAGGACTTCCTTTCCGTGTCCCTTCTGCGTCTTCCGTGGTTCGGTTTGTTTTAATCAGCGCTGCCCTTGCGTAAGAACGGAAGCGCAATATAATAGCAGTACCAATACGAAGGAGAAAACCATGAAAGACCTGAAAGGTTCAAAGACCGAGGCGAACCTGGCCGCCGCATTTGCTGGGGAATCCCAGGCGCGGAACAAGTACACCTATTATGCGTCCAAGGCGGAGAAGGACGGCTACCATCAGATAGCCGCCCTGTTCCGGGAAAGCGCGGAGAATGAAAAGGAGCACGCGAAGATATGGTTCAACCTGCTCCATGGCGATGAGATACCCGGCACCCCGGACAATCTCAAAGACGCGGCGGCGGGAGAAAATCATGAGTGGACCGATATGTACCCCGGCTTTGCCCGGACCGCCGAGGAAGAAGGCTTCGGCCATATCGCCGCGCTGTTCAAAATGGTGGGGGCCATCGAAAAGGAACATGAGGAGCGCTACCGCAAACTCCTGGCCAATATTGAGCAGGGCATTGTCTTCTCCCGCGAGGGAGACGCGATCTGGCAGTGTGCCAACTGCGGCCACATTGCGGCAGGCAAAAATGCGCCGGAACAATGCCCGGTCTGCAGGCATCCCCGCAGCTATTTCCTCCTCAAGGCGGAGAACTACTAAACGCGGCCAGGGAAACGCTGATGCTGTTTCTACTCATCTGCGGTATCCGTTTCATCAGTGTAATCAGCGGTTCCCCTGCAACTGTTTTTTTACCACGGAAAAGGACTTCCTTTCCGCGTCTCTTCCGTGGTTCGGTTTGGTTTAATCTGCGCTTCACGAGGGCAGCGCATCGCCCCCCGCTCAACTGTCAAACAGAGAAGGGCCGGGGGGGATGGCTTTAATGGACCGGGACGGTTTAGGAGCCGATGACAGCAGTTTCTTCCAGGCGCAGATGCGGTTCAGGGCTTCGAGCGGAGTCATCCGGTCGGGATTCAGGGACATCAAATCTTCCAGGAAGGCGTAGCGGCGGTCGAAGGGGACCGGAGAAGCCCCGGAACCCTGGCAGGCAGGAGACTCCAGTTCCGAAATCCCCGGCGGGACCGCGCCGCTTTGAAGCGTCCGTTCGTTGAACTTGAGCCGCTGGAGAATACGTTCCGCGCGGTTCAGCACCGCTTCGGGCAGCCCTGCCAGGCGGGCCGCATGGATGCCGTAGGAATCTTCCGCGGGGCCCTCCTGGAGCTTCCGCAGGAAGTGAATCTCGCCGCCCTGATCCCGCACCTCCATAGAACGGTTTGCCATGCGGGGATGGCTGATCATCGCAAGCTCATGGTAGTGGGTCGCAAAGAGCGTCCGGCAGCGCAGGTGTTCCAGCAGTTCCTCGGTTACCGCCCAGGCAATAGAGAGCCCGTCGTTGGTCCCCGTTCCCCGGCCCACCTCGTCCATGATCACCAGGCTCCGGGCGGTGGCCGTGTGGAGGATATACGCCGTCTCGTTCATCTCCATGAGGAAGGTTGATTCTCCCCGCGCCAGGTTGTCCGATGCGCCGACCCGGCAGTAGACGCGGTCCACCAGCCCTATCTGCGCCTCACGGGCGGGGACAAAGCTCCCCATCTGGGCCAGCAGGGTGATGAGCGCCGTCTGGCGGAGATAGGTGGACTTTCCTGCCATGTTGGGGCCGGTGATCAGGGCGAAGCCCACCCCCTGCTCGTCCAGAATCGTGTCGTTCGGGATGAATTCCCCCGGCGGCAGATGGACCTCCACCACGGGGTGCCGCCCCTCCAGGATACGCAGGCGGTTCTCTTCGTCCACCTGGGGCCGGACCCAGCCCCGGATCGTTGCGGCTCTGGCCAGGGCCTGGGCCGTATCCATCTCCGCGACACGCCGGGCTGCGGAGGCCAATTCCGCCAGCAGGCCCTTGGCCTTGTCCCGGATTTCCAGAAAGAGCTTGCGCTCCAGCTCGATGATCCGGTCTGACGCCCCGTTGATGTCCGCTTCCAGGCCCGCCAGCCGGTCGGTGGTAAAGCGCTCCCCGCCGGCCAAACCCTGCCGGCGGATAAAATACGGGGGAACCTTGGCAAGATGGGGCGAAGCAACCTCAAAATAGTACCCGATAAGCCGGTTGTACTTGATCTTGAGGGTAAGAATACCCGTATTCTGCCGTTCATCTTCCAGGTAGTCTTCCAGCAACTGCCGCCCGTTGTCCTTGAGCCTTCGCAATTCATCAAGGGGGACGTAGAACCGCTCCCGGATAAGGTTCCCCTCGGTCAAGAGGATCGGCGGATCTTCCGCCAGCCCCTGTTCCAGAATGTCCCGCAGTTCCATGAGCCGGGTTATGCCCCGCAGGTCAAGGGAAGCGGCGGCGGCGTCCTCGTAGTACCCCGCGAGGTCACGGGTCTGTACCTCCAGCGCGTCCAGCAGCCCCAGGGCGTTCTTGATAGCGGCCAGGTCCTTGCCGTTGGCCCGGTCCATGGCAAGCCGGGAACAGAGCCGCTCCATATCCGGCATCTTCCCCAGCAGCTCGCGCAGTACGCCCAGCCGCGCCTGATCCCGGTACAGAAGCTCCACCATATCAAGCCGCCGGCTGATCCGCGCCGTATCGCGCAGGGGGTGGAGGACCCGCCATCTGAGGAAACGCCGCCCCATCCCGGTTCTGGTCTCATCCATCACTTCCAGCAGGGAATATTGCTCGTCCCCGTCCCTGATGTTCCTGACCAGTTCGAGGTTCCGCTGGGAGGACTCGTCGATGCCCACGAATTCGCTGTCCCCGTAGACGGTGATGGAACGCACATGGGGGATGAGGGACCGGGCCGTATCGTCCAGGTAGTCTAAGAGGGCTCCGGCGGCCAGTATCTCCGGCGAGTCCGCGTTCAGGCCGAAACCCCGCAGCCCTGCCGTGCCGAACTGCTGTTCCAGCCGATCCCTGCCCCGGCCCCCGTCAAAGAGCCAGTCCGCCCAGCGGTTCACCACCAGACCCGTACGTCCGATAACCGCCGAGGCGATAAGGGGGGATTCCTCCAGCAGGGATTCCTGCACCACGATCTCCCGTATCTGGAGCCGTTCCAATTCCAGCCGCAGCCGTTCCAGCCCGCCCTCCAGGGGGAAGCTCGTGGCGTTGAACTCGCCGGTGGATATGTCGAGGTAGGCAAAGGAGAGCGTCCTGAGCGTTGACGCCAGGGCCGCCAGGTAATTGGCGCTCCCCTTTTCAAGGAAGTCCTCGTCCACCGTTGTGCCGGGGGTAACCACCTCCACCACCTGGCGCTCTATCACCCCCCGGCCCCTGGGCTCGGAAAGCTGCTCGCAGATCGCTACCTTTTTGCCGCATCTGAGGAGCCGGGCGATATACGAACGCGCCGCGTGGAAGGGAACCCCGCACATGGGGAGCCCGTTCCGGTTGGTGAGGGTGAGATTCAGCAGGGCGGATACTTCAATGGCGTCATCGGAAAACATTTCGTAGAAGTCGCCCAAGCGGAAGAACAGTACCTCGTTCTGGTGTTCGTGTTTTATCCGCCGGTACTGATCCAGCATCGGGCTTGATTCAGGAGCGTTGATGATTCCTCCTTACGCAAGGGCGCGGCTCCCGCGCCAGCGCGGCCCTGCGCCAGCCCCTCACGCCGGGCGCGTTTTAGCGTCCCGCTTTGTTTAACAGATTGGTAATCAGCTTATCGGTAATGTCTACCGTCGGGCTGTACCAGAGTATACCGGTATTCTCTTTTAAGTTCAGCACGATGCTGTAGCCCTCCCGCTCCGCGATAGCGCGTATTTCACGGTACACCTGCTCCAAAAACGAGTCCGACTGCGACAGCCGGTTCCGCTGGGCGGTGAGTTCCGCGGTCTTGACGCTGTAATACTCCCGCAGGTACTCGGTCTTCCGGCTGATCTCGCTGTCCAGCCGTAACGAGCGCTCCCGGTCTCCCGTAGCATCGGCATTCAACTGGCTGTTCTTGAGGTCCTGAATCTCCGCCGTCATCCGGTCGATTTCCGCCTGCACCTTCGCGCTGCGCTCCTCCAGTTCCCGCACGGCCCGTGAATCCCGGAAAAACGCCGCGTATACCCTGGGCAGGTCCACCACCGCAAACCGGGTAAGCTGCTGGGCCCGAAGGGGCGCCAATAAAACAACCGCCAAAAGCGCCGCCGCCGCGTAACGCCTGTTCATACACACCGCCTAGTACGTGGACATATTAAAGGACAGCACAAAGTCAATCCCCGAACCATCTCTGTCGTCCGCCCCCAGGGTGCCCGTCACCAATTCAGGCTTCCCATCTTTCGTTATGAAGCGCTTGGCAAAGATGAAACGCAGGGGGAACTGAGGAATACTGAACCGGAGTCCCGCCCCGAAACTGTACAGCATATCCTCTTCCTCGAAAGCCGTAAAAAGCTCTTGGGGCGTATCCTTCTTGGCCGCCGCGTCAAAGAAGAAGTCCAGGGCAAGCATGTTCGGCACAATGGGGAAGCGTATCTCCGCCCAGTTTTCCCACAGGGCCAGGCCCCGGTTGATGCGCTCGCTGGTCCAGCCCCGGCCCACAAACATACCGTCCACCGACAGTTTGTTCGCCGCCTCGATCTTGGGCGCGTCAAAGCCCGGCTGGGGGAAGATAAAGGACAGCCCCGAATGAATCCCAAATACCGCCTTGAGATTATACGTGTCGCCGATGGGGAGGGAAAAGAGGGTAAAGAACCACTCGGCCTTGGTATCGGTCCTCGTGTAATGCTCCCGCTCAATGGGAAGAATTCCATACCAGCCGAAGCGCTGAACCGCGTAATAGCCTTTGGAAGGATCATAGTACAGATCCCGCTGATCCAGCGAGAGGCTCGTGTAGAAGGAGAGGGCCGGAACCCAGGTCTTGACCCCCTCCCGCAGGACCGGATCAAAAGGCCGCCAGAGATTCGGGTCGTATTCGTTGAATATCCAGCCGAGACGGATGCCTCCGCCCAGGCCCAGGTTTCCCGCGGGCGTGGACCAGCGGTAGCCGGTGGAGAAACCCAGGGACAGGCCGAACTGATCGTAGGGCATCAGGTATTCGTCGGGGGGCTGCTTGCCCGCCGTATTGTAATCGTCCCAGGTGTAAAAGCCGTCCGGCCAGGCGTATACCTCATCGCCGTTAAACAGGGGCCCGAAATTCCCGTTGTTCATGGACGCCAGCCGCTTTTGATGCCGGAAGGTAAAGTCAAAGCCCCCGGACAGGGGCAGGCCGAACAGCCAGTTCTGCACGTACTCCACGGTAACGGTCTGGGTGTCCGGCGACGCGTTCACATCCACCCCAAAGCGGTTGCCGTAGCCCAGGAAGTTCCGGTCGCTGAATTTCACCAGCCCCGAAATGGGGAAGGCGTTGGGATCGGCGCTGCCGGAAAAGGTAACGCCCAGTTGAATATCCGTGGTGGGCTGTTCTTCCAGGTTGAAAAACAGTTCCATGAGGCCGTCGGCGCTGCCCGGCTGAATATCGGGGATCACGCTGGAAAAATACTGGAGGTTCATCAGGTTGCGCCAGCCTTCCATGAGCTTGTTCTTGGAAAAGATGTCGCCCGGCTCCAGGGGAATCTCCCGCAGGATGACCTGCTCCTTGGTCTTGCTGTTCCCCACGATCTTGATGCTTTCGATATGGGCCCTGCTCCGCTCCACGATGACGATATGGTACGACAGCACCCCCGTGTCGCGGTCACGGGTCTCCTGGGGGTCTATCGCGTTGTTGATATAGCCGCTGTCCGAGTAGTGATCCGCCACCCGCTGGAGGTCCGCCTCCAGCCGCCGGGCGTTCACCACGGCCCCTTCCTTGGAGTAAACGAGCTGCGTCAGTTCCTGGGTGGTGAAGATACGGTTCCCCTCAAAGGTTGCGCCCCCAAAGGTATAAAGCCGCCCCTCGGTGATACGGAAGGTGATGATCAGACTGGCGCCGCCCCGCCCGTCTTTCTCGTCGTTGATCCGTTCCTCCGGGATGACTTCCGCGTCGACATAGCCCCGGTCAAGGTAATAACGGAGGACTTTCTCCCGGTCGGCGATCAGCTTGGCCCGCTGGAAGGCCCCGTCGTTCAAGAGCCCCTTGGCCTTGAGGCTCAACTGGCCCATGAGCGTCCGGGAAGAGAAGGCGCTGTTTCCCTCAAAACTGATCGCCTCGATGATCACCTTGTCGCCTTCCTCGATGACAAAGGTGATGTCCATGCCGCCGTTGGCGTTCAGCCGGGACTCGGAGCTGACCTTCACCTGGGGATAGCCCTTTTCCTGGTACTTGTTGACGACGGCCGTCTCGTCCAGGCGGATTTTGGTCTGGTTCACCACGTCGTTGACTTTGAGCGTAACCGCCGAGAGGAGTTCACTCCGGCGGATGCCGCTGTTGCCCCGGAATTCGATACGGGACACCACGGGCTTTTCCACCACCCGGAAGCGGAGAATCACCCCGCTGCCCAGCGTGTCCGCGGGCACGGCGCTCAAGGTCAGGCTGTCGAAATAGTCCAGGGCGTAGAGTTTGCCGGTCAGTTCGTGGTACACATCGTCGTTGAAGGGCCGGCTGATAAAGGGCCCGGTAATTCCTTCCAAATCGGCGTTTTTGACGTTCTTGAGGCCGTCAAAGATAATATCCCGAACCGGTTTATCCTGATACCACTCCCCGCTCTGCTGGGCAAACCCAAACCCTGTTACCGCGCATAAACACACCGCTATCCAAACAACGCGCATTGAAACTCCCTCTTTATTTTTGCTATGCTCCCCATTCCCGCTCCGCCCGCCCCCCGCGCCCCTAGAAGGAACGCTTCCAAGAAAGGGTAAAGGACATATCATTGACAAACAGGTTTTCAAGATGCTGGGGAACCACATTAAACCGGATGCCGAAGAGCGGGCTTTGCAGTTCGATGCCAATATCAAACTCCGGCGTCATGCCCAGCTCCTTCCCCATCCCCCAAAAACCTCTTTGATTCTCGTCATACCGCAGGGTGAACATCGCCTGGGCAAAAACACTCGAGCCGAAGTACTTACCTAAGAAAACACTTGTATTGTCCAAATAGTTACCCGCGCGGATATTATTGTCAATGGGCCGTTTCATTCCCGTGGGCAGCAGAATGAAATTTTGCGCCACATTGGTTCTAAAAGAGAGCATATCCAGGCGGAAAAAGTTTCTGAGCGTGCGCTCAAACGTCCTGACAAGGTAAAATTGGGACAAAAAATCAAACCCGGTTCCCACAATGGCCGCCGCAACCGAACTGGAATCTTCCAAAGGGTCCGCTTCGGCCATGTTTTGGCCCAGCAGGGACAGAATTTCCGCCTGGGAGAGGGCTGGACTGGACTCCAGGCGGGCGTTAAAGGACATGAGGGGCGCGTTATCCGCCAGCAGGGAGATGGTTACCGGCCCGTCCTCGTTCCGGTCGCGGGTTTCGGCGCGCACGGTGAGCCGGGGATCGAAGTGAAGCTCGTTCTCGTTAAAGAGCAGGGTTCCCTCCCGGACGTAGAAATTCCGCTGAACATAGAAGATTTCCCCGCCCCGCAGGGACACCTCGCCGGTAACGGACAGGCTGCCGGTAACGGAGTCGCTGCGGATGCGCAGGCTGTCCCCCACGTCCGCGTAGGTCCGCAGGATGGGGAATTCCTTGCTGGGCCACAGGAATTCCACCTTTCTCCCCGCGTTCACGATGATGTCCGCCACCACCGGCTCATTGGGGTTGGGCGCGAGGCTGGCGTTCCCGATTTCCGCGACATCCACGGTGATTTCCGCGTCCTGGCCGGTCAGGATGCCCTTAACCGAGAAAATTCCGTCCTCCTGGGACAGGTTCAGGCTGCCATAGGTATTGCCTTTCACCATAATGCCGTTGACATCAACGTGAAAGGGAATGGGCCGGTCGCTCTTACCGTCAATGTCCAGGCTGAACACGTTGGGAATCCAGCGGTCAAAGCGGAACCAGCCGCTCACCGTACCCGCGCCGGCTCCCACCGGCGTTGTCTGGGGGCCGAAGCGCATCTCGTTCCCTTCGAGTTCCACCAGCAGGGGCGTGGGCCCGATCTCCGCGTCCAAATAGAGGGGAACCTGGAGCCGCACGTTATGCCCCGCCGCCGTCCCGAAGAACTCCGGGTCCCCCAAGGGCCCCCGGATCGTTACCGAGGCGTTCACAAAGCCCCCGGTGCAGTTGAGGATGTTCTGCGCGGGGAGTACGCGCCACAGGGATTCGAGGTCAACGTACAGGTTGGGCGAATGGGCGTCGATGGTCCGCGGACCGAGCGTTCCGGTGATGGTTCCCATGACCGGGGACGGCGCGGAGACGCCCGCGTAAAAGGCCCCCTCCTGGGTCAGGCGGAAGCGGAACATATCTTGGGGGCCTCCGGACACGGAGAGCGCTGAATCGCCGCGGGTAAAGGTGAAGACCGCCGGTTCCCCGCTTTCCAGCGCGTCAAAGCGGAAGCGCTCAAGGCGCAGGGAGCCGCTGAATTCCTCCAGCGCGGAGCCGAAGCTGAACCAGGAGGCGGATTCGGCAAAACGGGCTTCAAGGGCCAGGTTCAGGGCGAGTTCCCGCCCCGCCGCAAAGCCCCAGACCCTCGCCCCGGTGTGAATGGCGGCTTCCCGGCGGTTCATCCGCAGCAGGGGCAATTCACCCTGGAGGCTCCCGTAGCGGGCGCTGAGGTTCGACACGCGCAGTTCCTCCTCGTCCACAAAGGCTTTGGCCGACAGGCTGATGTTCCGCTCCCTGTCAGAGGCGGCGAGGGAATCGACATTCAGCGTCAGGGAATAGGCTTCCGGGGAATTCCAGACGAGACGGGCGTCCGCGGTCAGGACGGCGTTGTAAGACTGGCGCAGGAAGCGCTTGAGCCGCATCCGCTCGCCGTAGAAGATCGCGTCCACGGTTCCCCGCCGGTAGGTTCCTTCCCCGTCGTAGATTTCGCCGTTTGGGTTCTCCAGGCGGAACTGGGCGAACAGTTGCGAGCGGTCGCCGCTCCAGTTAAACGCCGCCCGCCCGGAGAGGGGGCCCTCGCCGTCATCGAAAACCACCCTGGATAGCCGGGCCCAATGCTGATCCACGATCCCCGACACCCGCAGCGATGCCTGCCGCGAGGCGGGGGTGGCCAGGTTGGTCAGGGCGAACCGCTCCAGCTCCACGTACCAGAACTCAGGCGCCGCGTAGTACAGGGAACTGGAGAATTGCAGGTGGGCGAATTGCCCCCCAAACGGCAGGGGGATAGATTCCGCCTTAACATAACCGGAATAGTCCCCGGACTCCCCGGCCCCGATATACGCGCTAAGGCCGTAGGAGCCCTGGATGCTCAAGTACCGTCCCGCGATGAACGTCCCGTCGATGTAGTAGGGAACGTCCAGGTACGCGCTCCGCAGGGAAAAGGAAACGTCGCGGCCCTGGGAAAAATCGACAAAGCCCGACGCGTCCGCGCTCCCCCCGTCCCAGAGCAGGCGGACTTCGTTCAGATCAAAGCGCCGGTCCGTACCGGAGATCGAGGCGCGGACTGCTCCCTTCCCCTCGGAGGCGGCGGTGAATTGGGGGGCGTTGTACAGGATGCGCTCAAAGTCGGTACTCACAAAGACTTCGGTGGTAACCCGCGCGTCTTTAAGCGCCTGGGCCGCGATGTCCGCGGGGGCCGGAAATTCCATAAAGGGCTGGGTCATGGTGAAGAGGTCCCCCAGGGGAAATTCTTCCAGGGCCAGGCTGATTTCCAAACACCGGGGCTGGTAATCCAGAAACCCGGCG
The DNA here is from genome assembly GCA_031280065.1 of Treponema sp. The sequence goes on from JAITHH010000023.1 coordinate 10,236, forward strand.
GCGGCAATCTGGCCGGCGGTATCTTCCCCATCCTCCGGTACGGATGCCTCCGGCGCGGAGGCGGTCCGGGCTGACAAGGAGAACGCCATGCCTTCATCGTTCCGGGACAGCCGCGCCTCCAGTCCGCTGATCCGCGTCTGCCCCGCAAAGAGGCTCCCCCCTGACACGCTGATCCGCTCCCCTTCTGATCTGACGGCCAGTTCAGCGTCCAGGCGGCTGCTTCCGTCCCCGGCAAGGGAGAAATCGCGGATACTGAGCGTTCCATTGGGCGACAGGGAGGCGAGGCCGAGGGTCCCGGCATAACGGAGCGCGCCACGGGGGGAGCGGAGTTCCAATCCGGCCACCCGCACCGCTTCCTCGTCCCCCTCGCAGACGAGGGTATAGGAAACCGGGCCCACAGGCTTAAAGGAGCCCATGTTTCCCTGGAGATCAAGGCGGTAGCTGAGGCCCTCCTCCCCGCCGGCCTCGAAGGACGCGGTTCCGCCGGCGCTCATGGACAGATACTGGTTGTAGGCTTCCCAGGGGCCCCGCAAAGACAGGACGCCCTGGGGCGAGAAATCGCGGGCTTCGAGCCGCCCGGAAACACGGCGGCTCTGGAATTGGTAATCCAGCGCCAGATCGAAGGGGAAGCGGTCGCGCTGCTTGCTGACCCGCAGCCGGTCCGGATCAACGTCCAGGTCAAAGACCACGGTCCGCAGGTTAAAGCCCTCGCCGGCAAGGGACGGGATGGTCAGGGAAAGGCTGCCTTCCCGCGCTTTCGCGTCAAACGCGCCGCTCACCAGGGCGGTCATTTCCACGCTCAAGGGTTCCTGATCCGGGAAGAGCTTCAGACCGGCCAGCGTGTTCCACCTGCCCCGCAGGGTTATCCGGTCTTCGAGGAACGTCCCGTCCAGGCCGAGTCCCTGGATCGCAAACCGGCTGCCCTGGTACTCGGCAGCGGCTTCGGCGTTCCGGACGCGAACCCGCAGGTCACGGGGGAGCGCGAGGGTCCCGCCGGGCAACTGAAAATCCGCCTGCAGGCGCTGAACCAGCCCGGCGAGGAACGCGGCCTGCTCCTCGTCCAGGTTCAACACCGGCTTATCCAGCTCTATTAAATGGAAAGAATCAGGTATGCTGCCCTTGATAAGCTCGATAAGCGAATAGGAGACCCGCAGCCGGGAAAGGCTCAACAGGGGCTTGTCTCCGGGCCCCCAGACGCGGAGCTTCCGTACATCCAAAGCGCCGAACAGGGAATAGCCCATAGACTCATAGCCGATCCGCACGCCCAGGTAATCCGCCCCCCGCCCGATCAGGCGCTCCCAGCGTGCGGTCAGGCGCTCATGGAGAGCCGTCTGCAAGGGCCGTACCAGGAACGCGGTCAGTATTACCAGACACGCAAACACGAGGATATCTATACCGATACGGAACAGCAACAACGCCCGCCGCTTCTCAAAGGGGCCGGCCTCCTGGGTACTAAGCACCTGGGCTCCTTATATCAAGTATACCAATCAGATACCGCCGTTTTTCTTTACTGGTATTGTAAAGAATGTTGCAAAACGCCGATTTTTTCAACTGGACGGGAAGGGGCGCGGTGAGGGACCGGGTACATCCGGGCGTACCCGGTCCCTATAACGCGATGGTTTCTACCATGTAGCGGACATCGAAGCCGCCGGGGGCGGTTTTCTTCATCTCGATGACAAAGACGAGCCCCTTGTTTTGCGGGGCCGCGAACACCTGCCGTATCCGGTAGGCGCTGATAAGGGGGCGTTTAATTTTAGGGCTGCCCAGGGTATAGCTCTTTTTTAAGCCGTCCCGGTCGCCGCGTTCCAGACTGATATGGAACGAGGAGCTTTGCTTATTGCCGCTGCCCTCAAAGGAGGCGATAAGGGATGCGGTATAGCGTATGTTTTGATCGAAGTCCCGGAACTCGATGATTTCGCCGGCAAAGCCGTCCTGGTCTCCCAGGGCTATGTAGAGGGGTTTTCCCTGGTGCAGGAAGGTAACGCCGTTACGTTCAGCCAGCGCCGTATGCTGGCCGAGGAGCCGGTATAGTACGCCGGACCCGTCCTGCCCCGATGCCGCAGGCTGATCGTGGATATATGAAAGCCTGCCGCCGGGAAGGAAATCGTTCTTGGCCACGTCCACGGCAAACAGTTCAGCCCAGGGCCGCAGGGTATCGCGCTCGATTCCGTACTGGGCGAACATATAAACGGCGCCGTTTGGGGAAAATCCCAAGTCCGTGAAAACCGCAGTATCCCCGGCTTCCGCGAAAACCGCGCAGCCGATCAGCAAAAAAGCCGCCATGCCGGATGATTTTTGAGCAAACATACATATCCCCCTCTTTCAGTATCGGAAAGACGGGGACGCTCTTTACCGCGCCAGCAATTCCGAATTCGAAATTGCTATCGGAAAAAGGACAGCCCAAAGGGTTTGTTGGGGGGCCTGTCTGCTGGTTTCAATGGAACCTCCCCTGGGGGTCCCCTCCATTGAAACCACAGACACCCCCTTCGACAGTCCCTAAAGGCTGTCCTTTTTCAAATCGCTTTTATTCGGATTGTTTCTTATACCAGGTTTTTCAAGGTAAAAACGGTACAAACAGCAGGCTATTTGTACCGTTTTAGGTTGAACGGGGCTGTTTCTTTTGAATTTGGAATTGCTGTTACCGCTCCGGCTATACTTGAGCGCCCATACCGGATCAGCTATGCTGGAACTATGACGCTGTCAAGCCGCAACCGCTTCTTTATGGCGGGTATTATCTTGAGCGCCGCCGCGCTCGCCGCCATCGCTGTCTCCGCGTTCAGAATCCTCCCCCTCTACCCTGATTTGCTGAAGGCAAGCCGTCTGACCTCCTGGCTCGGCCGTATCATACCCCCCGCGCCCTATGTTTCCTTCGCCGCTATGTCCGCCCTGGTTGTTTATGCCCTTATCACCCAGGTTCTGATCTACTATTTTTTTGAAAAGACCCAATCGCCGGAAATTCTTTTCTTTGCCCTGTTCGCCTGTTCCTGCGCGTTTGAAGGGACCCGGATCGCGCTCCCCCTGCGGATAGCCTACAGTCTGCCGGGGGGATACGCGGCTGCAGCCGCCAGAGCGCTGCTTTTTGCCCGCTATGCCGGTATTTTTTCGCTTTTCGCGGGAAGCCTCTACTCCGCTGGTCTGGAAATGCAGAAACAGGGCCGGGTGGTCCTTATCACCATGACGGCGGCCCTGGTTCTCGCGCTGGGCATCCCCGTAGACGGGCTGTCCTGGGACAGCAGTTTAACGATGATATACGGCTATATGGGTATGTTCACCCTGGTTGAATGGGGACTGATCCTCATCACGGCGGCGGGTTTCCTGGTCTCCGCCTATTCACGGGGTTCGCGGGAGTACCTGTATATCAGCGGCGGTTCCCTGCTGGTATGCGCGGGGAAGTACCTGCTGCTGCGGGCCGATACCTGGATTACCCCCCTGCCGGCCTTCGCGCTCCTGGCGCTGGGCACCTGGTTTATATGCGCCTGGATTCGCCGTATATACCTCTGGTTATAAGCGGCTTGGTTCTCTTGGCCGCATCCCTCTCAGGAAGCGCGGATTACACGGTTTTAAACCGCAGATGACACGGATTACGAACCTTCGATTCGACGCTGATAGGGTTCTCTTCATCCGCGCCATCCGTTTCATCCGCGTAATCAGCGGTTCCCTTGCGGGGGGTGCAGTAAGCGGCATACGCTTACCTGTCAAGGGGAATCTTAAGTATTTTTAAAATTTTTTCCAGAATACTTGACAAATGTACTTTACGGGGGGTATACTGGTATTAAGGTTTATGAAGGCGGAGTTCAAAGTGTACGGATTGGCAGTGTTTACCCCCCCCCCCCTATTGTAGATAATCCCCCTAGAGCGTTTCTATATATAGAAACAGTTGATATATACCCATTCTCTTGTTCCCCGCGCAGGGCTCGTCCCCGCCGGGGTTTTCTGCTGTTCAGGGCCTCCGGCTAAGGAAATTCCTCACAGCAGTTAGATACGGATACATCCATGCGCCGTTGGCGCATGTGTATTACATATTGTGCCTACAGGCATAGTATGGAAATTTTTTGACAAGGAGTTCTTTTATGCATGGGCAAAAAAAGACCGCTTTGGGAATAACAGGCCTTTCCCTGTTATTCATCTTACTAGCCGCCGGCTGCGAGCAGGCCACCTCTTCAGACCCTGAATCCAGGGGCGAGGGGGTTCTGGGCCAGCTCTACGGCGTGGTCGTCGACAGCGTTACCGGCCAGCCCCTCGAAGGCGTGGAGATCGCGCTCCGCGATTCCTCGTTTAAGGCGCTTACCGACGCAAAGGGCGCGTACCTGATTAAGGATGTGCCTCCGGGACTGGACTACGTGCTTACCTACACGAAGGCCGGCGAGGATGGGAAACTGCTGTACCGGTTCCACACGGTGGAT
>JAITHH010000093.1 GCA_031280065.1 Treponema sp.
ACCGTCGATTCTTGCGGCCAAATCGTCAAAACGCTGCTCCAGGGAACCGTCCAGAACCATCTGCTTGAAGCCGTACTTGAGAAAATTGAAACCATGCTTTGAGAAGCCCACGATAAAAACAACAATCGCCGCCAGCACTGCTGTCAATATCAGGCCCATTACCATGGGAGGGAAACTGCTTATCACCCTGTCTAAGACATCCCATCCGGTCATCTTGATCCCCTTCGTTTTTAAGATAACGGGCCGCGGCGGGCTTGGTCAAGCGCTGCGCCGGGACATTTTACCGCAAAAAGTCAGAGGCAGCCCAACTGGCCGCAGGCGCCGCAGACGCTTCGGCCCTTCTTGAACCGGAACGTTACGGAGAGGCCCCGCTTTTCAAGCGCGGCGGCGAAGGCTTGCGCCTCCTCCCGTCCTGGCTCCCGCAAGGGGCGGCCCTCAAAGACCATGCCGGGGACCGGGTTCCAGGGGATGAGGTTGACTGCCGCGTCAAGCCCCAGGGCAAACGCGGCGATGGCGGCGGCGTCCTGGGGCCTCGTGTTGAGGCCCCCCAGGAGCGCCGCTTCCAGGGTGATCCGCCGCCCGGTTTTTTGCTGATAGTAGACGAGCGCTTCCTTGAGAGCGGGCAGGGGATTAGCCCGCGCCGGAGGCATGAGCCGCTCCCGCAGCGATGCGTCAGCGGAGGTCAGAGACAGGGCCAGCCGTACCGGCGGTCCCCCATCGGCCAGGTTACGGATGCCTTCGATAATGCCGCAGGTGGACAGGGTGATCCGCCGGGGAGACCGGGCCAGCCCGCCGGGGCTGGTGATGATTTCCAGGGCAGCGCGGACTTCACCGAGGTTATAGAGCGGCTCCCCCATGCCCATGATGACGATGTTGGAAATTGCCGGTTCCGCCTGGAGTAAGAAGAGCAGCTGCTCCACGATTTCCGCGGCTTCCAGGTTGCGCGTAAACCCCATGGCACCGGTCTTGCAGAACACGCAGCCCGCCGCGCAGCCGGCCTGGGTGGACAGGCACGCGGTTTTCCGGCCTGCGGGATCCGTCAGCAGTACCGCTTCAATCCCCGCCCCGTCCTGACAGCGGACGCGCAGTTTGACCGTGCCGTCCGGGTCTTCCAGACGGGCGGAAACCTCCCCGGCATAGAGGGAAAACCGCCCCGCCAGATCGTCCCGCAGGGCTTGGGGGAGGTCGCTCATTGATTGAAACGAAGACGCGCCCCGGTATACCCAGGCTTGAATTTGCCGGCTGCGGAAGGCAGGGAGGGGAGCCAGGAGTCCGGTTAACGCCGCGTGGGAAAGCCCTGCTAACGCGGTTTTACAGACGCTCATTATCCGCCTTCAAGAGAGAGGCCCCCCGGTTCCCGTTAATTTTTCAGTCTTTCGAGGGCGTCAATGATGGCGACGTTTCTGAGGCCCTGCTTCTGGAATTCCCCCAGGGTTTCTATGGCTTTGTTCCGGTCACCCTGCTTCACATAACATTCGGCCAGCTCCAGGTAGAAACGGTAGTTCTTAGGGTCCTGCTGGATGAGCCGTTTCAGGGATTCAGCCGCCTCGCCGTATTTCCCCTGGGCTTTGGCCACCACGGCCAGCCCCAGTACCGCGTAGGTGTCGAACTCGATGTTCAAAGCCCGGCGGTAGTAGTCCGTCGCCTTATCGTACTCGCTCAGGTTCCGGTAGGCGTCCCCCGCCCTGGTGAGGATCACCTTGTTGCGGGGGTCCTGCTCCAGGATGCGGTTCCAGTAATCCAGGGAGCGGTCCTGCAGGTTCATGCCCCGGTAGCAGTCGGCCAGGCCGAACAGCGCGTAGAAGTTGGCGCTGTCCCGCTCCAGGGCCTTTTCAAAATAGCCGATTCCCTCTTCAAAGGTCTTCAGCTTCCGGTGGCAGTTCCCGATGGACGTGAGCACCCGGATGTCCACGGTATCCCTGCCCGTATGGAGCATCTTTTCCCAGTAGAAAAGCGCCTCGCGGTACTCCTTAAAGTCGTAGTGCAGATGCCCCAGCCCGATGATCGCGTAGGGATTCCGCTCTTCCATCTCCAGCACCCGCAGGTACACTTCTTTAGACCGCTTAAAGTCCCGTATCTTCCGGTACGCATCGGCGACCCGCGTCAGGACGGTGATATTCTTATCATCGTGGAGCAGGTACTGCTCCCATATCTCGATGGCCTTGTGGAACTGGTTCAGGGCCTTGTAGCAATCCGCCAGACCGAACAGGGCGTAGTTGTTGCCCGGATGGGAGGCCAGGCAGCGGCGGTAACAGTCCACCGCGTCCCGGAAATTCCCCCGTTTGCGGGACGCATCGCCCATACCCACCAGGGCGTAGTTGTTGTTCTCGTCCACCATGAGAATTTTGCGGAACGATTCCATGGCCTCCGTTATCTTATTCTCCTTGAGCAGTTGATACCCTTTCTTGGACAGCTCTGAGATTTCCGTAAGTTCCTGTTGTTCCTCTGCAAGGGGGGACAATTCGTCGCTCATGAGGGCGCCTCATCTTCATGTATTAAACTTTTTATAACTACTGACAACTCTTCAATAATCGCCCCGGCTTTGGTCTTATCCGGGGCAATCCAGTACATACGGAGCGCGTCCAGGGGCTTGCCCTGTTTTTTGTAATAATCGCCTATCCTGACCAAGCCGTCGGAATAACCGGTGGTCAGGAAGATGCGCCGCGCTCCTTCTATATCTCCGGCGTTATACAGGACGTTGCCCCGGCGGTTCAGGGCGGCCTTCTGGCTTACGTCCATCGGCGTCCGTTTTACGGTTTTGATAAAAACATGCTGGTCTTCAAAACGGTTAAACAATTTTTTGCAATCCATTCGATTCCCATGTTCATTATTGGCCATAATTTTCAAAAAAGCAACTTTTTTTCAAAAAAACGCTGCTTTCAGGCCAAACCCGGCGGCCTCATATTCTTCTACCATACTAAACATTACTAAAAATGTCAACTAATCAGCGCGTTCTATCAGGCTCACGGCTGAAAAAGTCAACCACCGAGCGCCCGTAGACCTTCGGCGCTCCCCGCGTCAGGCCCCCCAAGCCTTCAGGCGGCGGGTCTTCACGGGGGCGGTGTACTAAGAGCAGCGTACCGGCGTCCATCAGGGGGGAGGCGGCGATGGCCCCGGTCAGGTCCCACTTGTAGCGGTAGGGGAAGGGAGGATCGCAAAAGATGATATGAAAGGCTGTTTTTGCCCGTTTGACGTAGAGTTCCGCCGCCATGAAACGGCACCGGATACGGACCGGGGAGAGGGCGGCGTTTTGGAGGAGGGTTTTCCGCTTGAGGGGGTCCATCTCCACGGCCTCCACCGGGTCCGCGCCCCGCGAAGCCGCTTCCAGGGCAATGATCCCGGAGCCGGAGAAGAGGTCCAGAAAGGAGCGCCCCTGGAGGTCTCCCAGGAGGGCGAAGATCGACTCGCGCATCCGGTCCATGGCGGGCCGGATCGGGCCTGCGGGGACCGCTATCCGCCGCCCCCGCAGAACGCCGCCGGTGATCCGCATGGTTTAGTCGAGGTCCTTGAGCAGCTCGCTGAGTTCATCGGAACTTACCACCGGCTCCAGGGGGGCCGCGGACGTTTCCGGGAGCAGTTCGGCAATGGCCTTTTGGCGCTCCAGGACGCGGTTCCGCACCAGGCCGGTTTTTTCGCTGATGATGGGGTACTGCTGGGCTGAGATGCTGCCGCCCCCGGTAGTGAGGGTTTCCAGAACGGCCAGGAACTGCTCTTCGGTTTCCGCCAGGTTCTGAAACTGTTCTTCGCGGTCGAAAGCCTGCTGGTTCTCCCGGAGGTTTTGGAGAAGCGCGGCGAGGGTCCGGTCGATAAAGCCGACATCATCCAGAATTTTCCCCAGGTAGAGTTCCGGGTCCGTATCCAGGACCAAGAGATCCCCGATCAGCCGGATGCGGGCGTTCAAACTGAAAATGTTATCCTCAAAGTTGATGCGCTTCTTCATTTCTTTCTCTTTATTATCGGCATATATATCACCGGCATATAGCCGGTAATTCCGAATTTACCGGCAGACGTTTCATGTCTAAACTCAGAAACAAATAGGACACCCGGTCCGTGGTAGAATGGAAAAAGCAAGCCCATTTTACTGTGGAGGCAAACCATGAAAGGCTCAGCCGGGTGTTCTGCGGGGCATCCAGCTTGACAATCCAAAAAAAGCCCCCCTACAATGAACTATTATGAAGGCCGCTATACCCCCCGTCTGGGAAAACCCGGAAATACAAGAACTCAACCGTCTGCCCATGCG
>JAITHH010000130.1 GCA_031280065.1 Treponema sp.
CCGGTATTGTAGCAGGCGGTGATTTCCGCAATATACCAGCCCTCCCTCTGTGTCACATCACTTGGATTTTTTGCGGGATCAGCGTCCCAGTGAATGGCGGTATTAAGTCCGGCCACGCCGCCTACATACGACCCTCCCGTAACACTGCCGGTATTGAAACTAGCCGTGATTGTGCCTTGGTTCGTCCCGCTCACGCCTCCGACGTTATCATCGCCTTGAACATCACCGGTATTGTAGCAGGCGATGATCTGCGGCCGCGCATTGATTCGCATACGAAGGCTGTTGGCCCCTGCCACGCCGCCTATATACGACCTTCCCGACACCTTGCCCGTATTGAGGCTGGCCGTTATCTTGGCGCCCGTAGCATCATCGAGCCAGTTTCTTCCGCACACACCGCCGATATTATCCGCGCCGTTAACATCGCCGGAATTAGAGCAGCCGGTGATTTGGCCGTGATTCTCCCCGGCCACACCGCCCCCCAGATATGTTGTATTAACCCTTCCCTTCTTATTATGACTGTTCTCTATGAGCCCTCCTGACGGGCGGCCCGCTTGGCGGGATACGATTCCGGCAATGCCGCCCACCTCCTGGAAACCAAACACCTCGCCGGTGTTTTCACAATTTTTGATTGTGCCGGATGATGATCCCGCGATGCCGCCGCAATACCTGCCGCTGTCCTCCCGTCCGATTATGCCCTCATTGGCGCAGTCTGTAATCGTACCGCCGCTGTTGGAACCGGCGACGCCGCCCGCGTTTTCGCCGCTTGAATAAACCTCGCCGCGATTCGTGGGTATCAGTTTGCCCTGGGAATCAAATGCGCCGGTAATCTCACCCCGGTTGATCCCCGCCAAGCCCCCCACATTGGAAGTTCCTTCAACATCGATGTAATTCTCACAGGCTATGATCTGGCCGCCGTTGTCCCCGCACAGAGCGCCAACAACGCCGCCGGTCCCCGCCACGCTGCCGGATTTCACGATAATGTTCTTAAGTACCACAGGTTCCGCGCCGCTCCTGGTGTACCCAAAGAGCCCCGCGCCTGCGGTGATTTTGCTGACATACAGATAGTTGATGTTTTTGCCGTCCCCGTCATAAACACCGGTAAACGGCCTATTGCTGGTCCTCCCCAGCGGTTCCCAGTTAAGGGCGCGGTACGCCTCCGTTCCCGGCTGGAATCCCAGCAGGTTGAGATCGCGCATCTGCTTGTACTTATCCCCCCGGCTCACATCGTCCCGGTTAATCAGCATGAGTTCTCCGGTGGTGGCGATAGGATAGTAATCAGCCCCGTCTGCGCCCTTGACCAGGGCCCTGAACTGGAGACTGCCGTCACCGGCGATCTTCAGTTCTACCGTCTCGGTGTCAAAAGCCCGTCCCAGGTAGATCATGCTCCGTTCCCGCACCAGGTATATCGAAGCGAATTCCCGCGCAAAGGGCCGCGTCTCCGGGTAGTTGAGTTCCACATGGCCGTCATCCCCGATGTGCCCGTCATACCACGTGCCATCCGTAAAATACACGACCACCGGAATATTCGGGTCCGCGTTGTTCAGGTAATCCCCGGAAATCTGGATGTTCGTATTAACCCGCACAAGGTTCAGACTGGAGCCGCCGCCTCCGCTCCCGCCGCCGCCGTCACCCGGTCCCGGGGCGCTGGCCGCCTCCTGGGGGGTCAGCACCAGGGACCTCCCCATGCTCTCGATGCCGGCGTCATTCGTCGTTTTGACCGTAAAGTTATACGGCTGGCCGTTGGTAAGGCCCGTGATCTTGGCCCCGCTCTGCCCCTCATAGACCGCCACCACCGTACCGCTCTCGTCAGGCAGCACGGTTATGCCCCTTATTTCATCAATCCTCGTATTTTCTTCCGGTTTGGGCAGGGGATAATTCCAGCTTAGGCGTATCTGCCCATCCCCCGGCGTCCCCCAGAGCCCCTCGACATCAGCCGCCTGGTTCGCTTTCTTCACACTGGGCGTCGCGGAGACGATAATCGGACTGTCGATTACCGCTCCCAGGATGACCGGGGTAACGGCGAAACAGTACAGGGTATCATTTGTTAGGGACCCGATGGTGAATCCTCTAATGCCATCGTTTTTTTGCGCGGGTATATAATCTTGAACCGCGATCCGCGAATGTGATGCCGCCGGCTGGGAGGATGCCGCGCTATGGACCGCATCCTGCACATCATCGAATGGAATATCGTCAGGGTCATTGGGATCGTCATAGGCGTAGTATATCCGCAGGCTGTCGAAACTCACCGCCGGGTCTTCCCAGTACAAGGTAACTTTGCCGTCGTCTGGTATGGCCTGGAGGTTTTTCACCGACTGGGCATTCGCGCTGGAACCGCCCTCATTGGGATTGGCCGCCGCGCCGCCCCCCACGCCGCTGGGAATCTGCACGGTGGTTACGCCGTAGCTCTTTTTCCCCGCCTCATTCACCGTCCGTATTATGAGGGTATAGGGCTTGCCGTTCTGAAGACCCGCTGCCAGGGCCCCCAGCCAATTCGACGTAACAACTTCCACCGTGCCTTCCCGTGGAACGATGCTCACCTCCACGGAGACAACTTTCTTGGCAGGCCACAGGGTTTGGTCCGAGTGGCTGCTGGGCATTTTCCACGAAAGGCTGATCTGTCCGCTGCCGGGGTTTCCCCCCAGTCCCTCAACATCGTCCGGGCGCTCCGGGTCATCCCTATGGGGCGTGGCGGAGATGATCAGCGCCTGCCCAAGCGCCGCGCCTTCCGCACTCATGGGGGTAAGGGCGAAGTAATAGAGGGTCTCGTTCGTCAGGTTCTCTATGGTGATTCCGGTTGCGGCCGCTTTATCGGTTCGAGCTTCCCCGGCGGAGGTTCCAGACTGAACGTCCGCCAGGGAGTTCGAGTAGGAAATTTTCACATAAGCGACCTGCTTTGAATCGGGTTTATTCCAGGAGAGGGTAACTTCGCCGTCTCCTCCCCTTGCTTGGAGGTTCCGCAGGTATATCCCCATTCCGTCCGCTGAATTCCAGCCCTTGTTGACATCCAGGGGCCCGCTGGGCAGCTCCTTTTTTTCACTGGTAGATGGGGTTTTCGCACCCCGCCAGCAGGAAAACAGCAGCAAGAGCGAACAAAAGGGTATGTTTCTTCATAAAAAGGGCCTCCAAAAAAGGGATCATTTTAGTATAGCGATGCGCATCCGCGAAAAGCAAGAGGGATCGAAAAAAGGGCCAAAGTGCGCCCAGCCAAGCCAACCGGGGGGTCTGGGGGGCGCGGGGGCGGCGCCCTCGCAAGATACCCCCCAAGCAAGCCCCCAAACCTCCCGATAATAAAAAGAGAACCATTGGGAGGGTATCTATGGAAATAAAACGGAAACAGTTGATCATCCTCGGCGCGGGAGTCATGCAGGGCCCCGCAATACGCCTCGCCCGCGAAATGGGCCTGGAAACCATCGCGCTCGACGCCGACCCCCAAGCCACCTGCGCGTCCCTGGCGGACCGCTTCGAGCGAATCGACTTGAAGGATAAGGAAGCTATCGAGGCCCTGGGCCGCTCCCTGATTGAGGCCGCGGACGGAGACCCCCGGAGGGTGGGGATCATGACCGCGGGGACAGACTTCTCCAGCTCCGCAGCCTGGGCCGCGGAACGGCTCGGCCTGCCGGGAATTCCCTACGAGGCGGCCCTCAATGCATCGGACAAAGAGCGGATGCGCCGCTGTTTCAAGGCTGCGGGCCTCCCTTCGCCGGAATTCCTCATTCTGGAAGCCGCGCCCGGCAGGGACTTCTCCCTGCCCTTCCCCTATCCGGCGGTGGTCAAGCCCGTGGACAACATGGGCGCGCGGGGCTGCCGCCGGGCCGATTCCCCCCAAGCCCTGGAAGCCGCCGCTGCCAGCGCCCTGGCCTTTTCCCGGTCGGGCCGGGTTATCGTGGAGGAGTACATGGAAGGCCCGGAGTTCTCCGTGGATGCCCTGATCTTTCAGGGGCGGATTACCATCTGCGGCCTGGCTGACCGGCACATCTATTTCCCCCCGTACTTTATCGAGATGGGCCACACCATGCCCGCCGCGCTGGACATGCCCCAGGCTGAATCCCTCCTAGAGGTGTTTTGCCGGGGCGCGGAAGCCCTGGGCCTGACCGGGCCCTCTTCGGTTGGGGCCGCCAAGGGAGATATCAAGCTCACCCCCCAGGGCCCCATGATCGGGGAGATCGCCGCCCGCCTGTCCGGGGGTTATATGTCGGGCTGGACCTTCCCCTACGCCTCCGGGGTGGAGGTAACCCGGGGCGCTATCCGCCTTGCCCTGGGAGAAGCGCCGGGAGATTTGACGCCCCGGCGGCAATGGACCTGCGCGGAGCGGGCCTTTATCTCCATTCCCGGCAGGGTACGCACGGTCTGGGGCCTCAAAGAGGCGGAGGCCATGCCTTATGTGAAGAACCTCTTTGCGCGAACCGGGGAGGGCAGCCGGGTACGTTTCCCCGAAAACAACGTTACCAAGTGCGGGAATATCATCGCCGCCGCGCCTGACCGCCTGACCGCCGTATCCGCCGCGGAAGACGCAGCCCGGACAATACTGATCCGTCTGGAAGCGCCGGATGATGAAACCGATGCGTTCCTTGCCGGGGCAATGGACCATAGCGCCGGCGCTTGGCCTCCCGGCGCGTTCCCCCTGCCGCAGGCGCTCAAGACAGCCCTGGAAGCGGTTCCCGCCCCTGAATTGGAACCGCGCCCGCCCCTTCCGCCCGGCGCGGCAGCGCGCACAGCGCTCATCCCCTTCCCCGCGTTTACCGGGGCGGATTGCGCTGATTATATGGGACGAAGCCCCACAGAAAGCCTTGATGCAGTCCGGAAACTCACCGGGCTGGCCTTGCCGGTCCGCGAAACGGACGGGGATGAGGATCGCCCGCTTTTGGGCAGAACCTTCTGGGCGGCCCTGATCCGGGGCGGGTATCAGGGCGCGGCGTATATCACGGACCGTTTCCTTCAGCAATGGTAAAGCGGGGAGCGATCCTTTCTGCAATGATACTCCTCATCGTCACGGTTTGCGGGCGCGGTCTCTGCGCTCAGACCGCGCCGCCGGGCAGGGTCTACTCCCTGGAAGAAACCCAGCGGCAGCTCGGCTCCAGGGGGGAGCGGGCGGAATTCCGCTGGGACCCCTTCCTGCAATCCGGGGTTTTCACCGTCGGGGGGCGTTACGCCGCGTTTGCCGCCGGCGCTCCCGGTGAAACGGGGATGATCCTCCTGGACGGGCGGGATCTGCTGCGGGCGCCCGCCCCGTACCTGGATCAGGGCCTGCTCCGTTTTCCCGAAGGCTTTGTCGCTTCTCTCAAAGGCGCGGTTGATCCGGCAAGCCGCGATGATACCCGGTTCAGGATAGCCGCCATTGTGGTAGACCCCGGGCACGGCGGCAAAGATCCCGGGGCCATTGGACGCCCAACCATCAACGGCAAGGTTACGCAGGTGGTGGAGAAGGAGATTACCCTCAAGATGTCCCGGCTCCTCTATACCCGGCTGAGTTCAGCATACCCGGACAAGCGGGTGCTCTTGACCCGGCAGGGGGACAGCTACCCCAGCCTGGAGGAGCGGGTGATGCTGGCCAATTCAGTGCCCCTGCGGGAAAACGAGGCTATTGTCTATATTTCGATACACGCCAATTTCAACTTCAACAAAAACGCACGGGGCTACGAGGTCTGGTATCTTCCCCCGGACTACCGGCGGACGGTGATTGACCAGGAGAAGTACCGCGACGCGGCGGAGGTGCTTCCCATCCTCAACGCCATGCTGGAGGAGGAATTCACCACGGAGAGCATTATCATGGCCCGGTCGATTCTGCGCCATATCGACGCCGCCATGGGCAGGCTGATCCCCTCGCGGGGCCTCAAGGCCGAAGAATGGTATGTGGTGCGGAACGCCCGGATGCCTGCGGTGCTGGTTGAGCTGGGTTTTGTCTCCAATGACGAAGACGCCCGTATTCTTACCAATGATACCCACTTGCGGAACTACGCGGAGGCGCTGTATAAGGGGATAGCGGAGTTTATTACCGCTTTTGACCGATCCGGAGGCTTAAACGTCATTCAATGAAGGGTATAAACGAGGAATTCCCGGAGGAAAAGGCCCGATTTTCCAGCCGCGCATGGCTTTTTTGGCTGATTTGCCTGGTTATTCTGGCCGCGGCGGCCTGCTATGAGGCGCTTAGTATGGACCGCGTCAGACAGACCTTTGAATTTTACGAGCTTGAGACGGGGAAGAGCCGTGTCGAGGAGCGTTTCTTCCCCCGTTCAGCCGCCCCGGAGGAAGCGGTGAAGCGCTATGTTGAAGAGGTCCTGCTGGGGCCTGTCTTGCCGCAATCGGCGCCGCTGTTCCCCAAGGAGACGCGGCTGCGCTCGCTGCTCGTGCGGGAGGGGACGGTCTACGCGGACCTGTCCGGGGAGGCGGTTCTGTCTCCGCTGGAGGGGGGGAGAGGCGTCATCGGGAGTCTGGATGCGCTGGAGCGGGGAATCCGGCGTAACTTCCCCTGGGTCAGAAAAATCAAGCTATTTATAGAAGGAAATGACGCATCCCGGAGGGATCGTCCGGGGGCGGATCAAAACCGGCAAATTTCCGTAAAAAAAAACGCGAAAATTCGAGAAAACCCGTTGACAAATAATTTCTATCTCATATAATTCATATTAGTTACTTTTAGAACTACTAGATCAAAGGAGCTGTGTGATGAAACGGATATTCATTCTAGCCGCCATCGCGTTGCTAGCCACCGGGGTCTTGTTTGCTGAGGAGAAGATACTTATTGACTTCTCCTTGTTAGCGGCGGACATTATGCCTGATGATAACGACGCGCCCACCCAGAACCGCCAGACCCTGATGGATTTTTCCACGGTGGCCGGCGGCAGCTTCACCGAAGAACAAAAAGCGGTGATGAAGACCTCGTTGGCGATTAACCAGTGGGAAGTGCAGCTTGCATCCTCCTCCCGTACGGTGGGGAATCAGGTTCGCACTTTCACCCGGGAAGCGCCCTCAAAGCAATGGGGAACCGTAATGGGGGTCAGGATACATTTCCCGGTCGAACCCTTCGGTTCCTGGGCAATCGTAAAGCCCGCTTTCGAGATTCCCGCGTTTGAGCCGCCCGCCGAAATCGATGACGACGGCAATGTCGCGGAGCCGGAAGAGGAAGGTTCCAACGGTATTACGGGCCCGAGCCGCTTTGAAGACGGTTACGGGGTTATCAAGAATGTGGGAACTATCAAGGCCGTAGCGGTGAACGCCTATGGTCTGAATTTCCCCCACGGGCTTTCCGCCCTTCTGATCGATAACCAGGGAAATCAGAAGACCATTTTCCTTGGCTACCTCAACTATGACGGCTGGGCTGAACTCCGCTGGGACAACCCCCAGTATGTCCAGGAAGTCCGCAACCGCGATCTGCGGCTCTATCCCCTGTATCCTTTCTCCACTCCCTTTGTGAAGTTCGGAGGATTCATGATCCAGCGGGATGCGTCCCATATCGGCGGCGATTTTGTCTCCTACTTCAAGGATGTCAAAATTATCTACGACAAGGCCGTGCTTGATACCGAACGCGACATCGA
This sequence comes from Treponema sp., assembly GCA_031280065.1. The sequence continues at coordinate 7,530 of JAITHH010000130.1, forward strand.
TGATGAAGCTCAGTGGAACATCATCCGGGATCGTGAGACCGCCAAGAAGACCTTTGAAATGTCCCGCTTCGGACGCAATCAGGTACTCCGGTATCTGGATTCCCAGAAGCAGGCTACGGAGAGCGCCTTTACCCCCTCTCCAACGGCTGACGAGGAAGAGCAATAATCGTCCAGCAATGATGATTAACGTTGTTAATCATCATTGCCTTAACCGTCTGCGTGAGGCTGTCTGAGGTTTTCAGACAGCCTTTTTTATGGTTATTACGGGGAAAGGGGGGAGGGGACGTATGTCAAATGAATCTTTATTCCCGGACCGGAATAAACTCCGGGAGAACTATGAACGGCTTACCGAAGTCAGAGACGGAATAACCCGGGCGCTTTTAGTCCGTCTGGAGCACATTCTGGATACCTTACCTTCCCATCCGACACTCAAGGGCCGGATCAAGGATTTTCCCAGTTATTTTAAGAAATACCTCCGGCTGCTCTCCCTCAGTTCTAAAGCGCCGGCTGCTATCACCGATATTATCGGCATCAGAATCATCTGCCCTTTTATTGAAGAACTGGTTATGGCCGAGAAGCTGGTCAGCGGGAACTTCGAGGTGCTTGAGGTGGAACGGAAGGGTTCTGACTATTCATTCAAAGAATTTGGCTATGAATCGATCCATATTTTGATTAAGATTCCCCCTGAACTGGTGCGGGAGTATGAGGGTTCCGCATGTGAAATCGCTGAAATCCAGCTCCGCACGATCTTACAGGATGCCTGGGCCGAGGTGGAACATGAATTGGTCTACAAGGCGGAATTCACCCCCTTTGACAACCCCATGAAGCGGAAACTGGCGGCGGTCAACGCCAGTCTTTCTCTGGCCGATATTATCTTTCAAGAGATACGGAGCCACCAGCGGCAGCTCAACGGCCAGTTGGGGAAACGGAGGGAATCGTTCTTCAAAAAGATCGAGGAAGCCACTGACGCGCTGCTCTTTGATGAGTACACGCCTCCCGAAGAAAATGTGCTGGAAGCCGCTCCGCCGCCGCAGCCTATCAGCGATGATTCTATAGACAGTTTACTGCTCAACGCCTTATATGCTCATAACAAGAACCAGTTTTTACAGGCCATAAATTTTTACAGCCGCATCCTCAAAATGCGGCCCGATACGGCCATCTGTTCGCTGATCTATAAACACCGGGGCATGGCCTATTTTGCCCAGTCCCAGTATGAAGAGGCCATTGACGATTTCACGCAGGCTTTGGAGTTAGACCCCGCAGCTTATAAAGTCGCTTATTACCGGGGGCTTGTCCACGCGGTGCGGTTACAGTACCAGGCGGCCATTGAGGATTTTACGCAGTCTCTGACGCTCTATCCGTATCAGCCTTTTTGCCATTACCGCCGGGGGCAGGCGTATTATCATCTTGAAGACTACCCGCAGGCGCTGGCTGACTGTGAGGCGGCTTTGCATTTGGAACCGCAAAACGAAGCCGCGCAGAAGTTCCGGCGGCTGCTTCTCCAAAAATTGAAGATGTAAGAGCCTGTTCAAATTGTGGATTTCTGCGGTCAATAGACCGCAAAGTATCCCGCAGGCACAGGAGATGGCGTTCGTCCGCGAGGAACGGGACCGGACAAGGCAAAACCTCCAAATCTTCGGCCCTGCCAAGCTCTTCCACAATGGCCGCCCGCCGTCCCTTATAAGCCGCTAAAACACCGCCGGGACGGAGGAGCCGGAAAAGCGCACGGAGAACCGGCGGCTCCAGCGGACGGAAAGCCCGGAAGACCGCCAGATCAAAGCGTTCTCCCGGTGCGCGCTCCATGTCCGCCTCTTCCACCCTTGCATTGGGAAGGCCCAGCACTGCCAGCGTGTTCCGCAAAAAGTTAGCCCGCCGCCCCATGCGCTCAATCAGCGTAAAGTCCGCATCCGGCAGGGCGATTGCTAAGGGGATGCCTGGCAAGCCCGCGCCAGAGCCCACGTCCGCCACCAGGGGAACTGCGGGCTTGCCTTGCAAGCCCGCGCCAGAACCCACGTCCGCCGCATAGCTTCCCGCCCGCGCAAGGCCGCTGATGATCCCCAGGGGGGCGAGGGAATCCAGGATGTGCTTAATGGTCAGCTCCTCCCGGTTCCGGGCCCCCACCAGCCCATAGGCCGGATTGAAGCGCTCAATTTCTTCTATATAAACATAAAGGAGCCGCAGTACTTCGGCGGAACGGGGACCCAGCAGGGCTTCTACCCGTGAATCCCCCTCCCGCAGACGGAACAGCCCCGCCTCTAATGTGGAAGCCATCAGCGTTTGACGGGCTTGCTGTTCCGCTCCTGCATCTTCTTCAAGGCATCCGCAAAGGGGTTGTACATGGTGCCGTCATCGTCCCGATCCCGGCGCGGACCTTGCGGGCCCTGAAAGGCGGGCCGGGGAGCATAGCCGGAGGATGCCGTAGGCGCAGCCCTCGGCGCGGGGCGGGAATTCCCGCCTGCCAGAACCGGCTGGGACGCGGCTTTCTTGACCATCAGGACTTTCTGTTTGCCCTCCGCCTGCCCGTTCTCCGCGCCGGCCCAGGACACGGTTCCTCCCTGTCCGGCAGCCTGATCTGCCAGGCCGGGGTTGGTTTTCCGGGAAAGGCCGATCCGCTTCCGGTCCCGCTCCAGGTTGATAATGGTGAATTCCAGCACGTCCCCCACCTTGACCAGGTCCAGCGGATCCTTGACAAAGTGATCGCTCATCTCGGAGATATGAACCAGGGCGGTTTCCTTGATCCCCAGGTCCACAAAGGCCCCGAAGTCCACCACGTTCTTGATCTTCCCGGTGATCCGCATCCCCTCCTGAAGATCCTCAAAGGTTACTACCCCCTTCTGCATGATCGGTTTGGGGTAGCCTTCACGGGGGTCCCGGTTGGGCTTCCGCAGTTCCTCCACAATATCGGTGATCGTGGCGTCGCCGATGCCGTGCTTCTCCCGTATCTGGGCCATCGCGTCTGCGGAAAGGCTTGCGGCGGAAAGTCCGCCGGTCGCGGTAACGGTCTCCAGCTTCTCCCGTATCTCCCGCGCTGCCCCGTAATTCTCCGGGTGCACCCAGGTATTGTCCAGGTTCTCCACGCTGCCGGGAATCTTGAGGAAGCCCGCGCACTGCTCAAAGCTCTTGGGGCCCATGCCGGGAACGGCGGTCAGATCCTCGCGGCTGGCGATCTTCCCCTTCTCCTCCCGGTACTTGACTATCTTCTTTGCCAAGGATGAATTGATCCCCGACACGTACTTGAGCAGGGACGCGCTGGCGGTGTTGAGATTCACCCCCACGTTGTTCACCACCGAGGAAACCACCTCGTCCAGGGTTTCGGAGAGTTTTTTCTGGTTGAGGTCATGCTGGTAGAGTCCCACGCCAATGGACTTGGGGTCGATCTTCACTAGTTCGGCGAGGGGGTCCTGGAGCCGGCGGCCAATGGAAATAGCCCCCCGGATGGTGAGGTCCAGATCGGGGAATTCCTCCCGGGCAATGTCGCTGGCCGAATAGACCGAAGCCCCGTCTTCATCCACCACGGTAAAAAGCACCTCCAGGCTGTTTTCGGCGATAACCTGGGACACGATCTCCTGCACTTCCTTGGTGCCGGTGCCGTTGCCCACAGCGATAAGCTGCACGTCGTAGCCCTTGACCCCCTCCAGGATCAGCCGCTTCGCCTCTTCCGCCTTGTGGTTGTAGATGACGCAGGACCCTAGGTACTTCCCGGTGTCGTCCAGGAAGGCGCACTTGGTGCCCGTGCGGATCCCCGGATCGATGCCCAGTACCCTGGTTCCCTTGATGGGCTGCTGCATGAGGAGGTTTTTGAGGTTCTGGCTGAATACCGAAATGCCGTGATCGTCCGCCGCGTCCCCCTGGTCTCCCCGAAGCTCCCGGATCACCGCGGGGGAGAGGAGCCGTTTGAGGCCGTCCTCGACGGCGGTTTTGTGGTAGTCGTTGTGGAGGACATACTTATGCTGCAGGAGGTTCACCGCCGCGTTCTCGTCCACATCAATGGTAACTTCCAGCACGTTCTCCCGCTCGCCCCGGTTTATGGCGAGAATCCGGTGGGGCTTGATCCGGGACAGGGCTTCGGCGTAGTCCCAGTACATCTGGTAGGTCGAGGTCTTTCGGGCCTCTTCATCTCCCAGGCCGGGCTTTTCAGAGCCTTTGACGATGATCCTGCCGTCGGCCAGGTAGAAACGCTTGACCGCGGCCCGGTTTTCACTCTCCTGACTAACCCGCTCGGCGATGATGTCCATGGCCCCCTGCAAGGCATCCTGGACGCTGGCCACGGAAAGCTCTGGATGCTCCGGGTCCTCCCGCACAAACTCCGCGGCCTTTGCCATGAGCGCGGGTTCTTCCAGCTCCTCCATGGCGTTGGCCAGGGGCTCCAGGCCCCGTTCCTGGGCGAGCATCCCCCGTGTTTTCTTCTTGCGCTTGTAGGGGCTGTAGATGTCTTCCAGTTCCGTCAGGGTGGCGGCCTTGCTGATGTTCTCGTAGAGCGGCATGGTGAGCTTCCCCTGTTCGAAGATCAGGCGGATGATTTCGAGCCGCCGGGTCTCCAGGTTCTTCCCGCCGCTGAATTGATGGTCTATGTCCCGAATCTGCACTTCATCCAGGTTGCCGGTCTTTTCCTTCCGGTAGCGGGCGATGAAGGGCACGGTACAGCCTTCGTTTAGCAATCCAACCACCGCGGAGACTTGGCCCATGTTGACGGCGAGTCCTTCGGCGATACGTTTCATCAAAGCGATTTCATTGACCGCTAAGGCGTCGATAAATTCCTGATTTAATTCCATAGAACCGCATTGTACCAAAGGGGGGAGGGTAAAACAAG
>JAITHH010000194.1 GCA_031280065.1 Treponema sp.
AGAAATATCCCTACCGATACCGCCACCAGTAAAAGTTTCTTTTTTTCCATTTATATCCCCTCCCGAGATAAAATAGTATGTATCCGCTGTTCCAGCTTCCGCCGCCGGTACAGGCCCGGATGGGCGGAAACACCGGAATTCCATACGATATGAATATCGGCGTTTTGAAGACAATATTGAGCGTTGAATTCCCGCTGTCCGGCAAAGCGCCGGAGCAGGGCCCCCCAGGGCAGATGGTCCCGCCTGCGGGCCCGCAGCAGCCGGATCAGGAAGGGGGCCTTCATCAGGATCACACAGCGCAGCCGCTGGAAAACCGAACAGCGGTGAAGCAGCGCGGCATTAATCACGCAGGCCCCCGCGCCCAGACCGGCGATCCACTCCTCGGTCATCCGGTTTGCCGCGGGATGAACCAGCGCCTCCAGCGCGGCCAGCGCTTCCGGCCTGCCGAAGACCCGCTCGCCCAGCGCCCGGCGATCCACCGCGCCCGTGCCGTCCGCTACCGATTCGCCGAAGCGGGCGATGATCGCATCGCGCTCCGCTTCTATGGCCTGATGCCCCAGCTTGTCCACATCCAGCACTGGAAGCCCCCGCTCCTCCAGAATCCGGGCCGCGTAATTCTTCCCCGCGCAGTACAGCCCCGTAAGGCCGATGATCTTAATGGAAATCTCCCCAGCGCCTGCCCGTTTCCACGCTGACCCGCAGGGGGATACTGAGCGTTACGGCGTTTTCCATTTCCCGCTTGACCAGTTCTGCGGCGGCGGCGGCCTGGGCCTTGGGACATTCCAGGATGAGTTCATCGTGCACTTGCAAGAGGAGCCGGGCGGGGCTCTTGTTGACGGCCAGGGCCCGGTCAAGTTTGAGCATGGCGGTCTTCACGATGTCCGCAGCGGAACCCTGGATGGGGGTATTCACCGCGACCCGTTCAGCGGCGGCCTTTTCGGTCTTGTTCCGGGAGTTGATGGCCGGGATGAAGCGCCGCCTGCCGAAGATCGTGGAAGCGCAGCCTGTCTCCTCGGTCTTGAGGATGAGCCCGTCGATGTAGCGGCGGATTCCCGCGTAGGTTCTGAAGTAGGCTTCGATAAAAGAAGCCGCGCTGGTACGGCTGATGCCCAGCTCGTTGGCCAGCCGGAAGGCGCTCATGCCGTACATTACCCCAAAGTTGATCGTCTTGGCGATCCGCCGCTGATCGGGCCGCACCGCATCCTCGTCAATGTTGAAGATCAGGGCCGCGGTCTGGGCGTGGACATCCTTGCCCGCGAGGAACGCGGCGATGAGGTTTTCATCCTGGGACAGGTGGGCCAGCACCACGAGTTCTATCTGGCTGTAGTCGGCGGAGATCAGCGTCTGGCCGGGCGCGGCAATGAACGCCTCGCGTATCCGGCGGCCCTCCTCGGCGCGGACGGGGATATTCTGCAAGTTAGGCTCCCGGCTGGAAAGACGGCCCGTGGCCGTGCCGGTCTGCACAAAGTTAGTGTGAATCCGGCCCTCCTTGTCCGCGCCGTCCGCCAGGGTATCAACATAGGTGGATTTGAGCTTTGACAGGGTCCGGTGGCGGAGGATCAGGGCGGGTACGGGGTCTTCGCGGGCCAGTTCCTCCAGCACCGCCACGTCGGTGGAATAGCCGGTCTTGGTCTTCTTGCCGGGCTTGAGCTTGCGCTCCGTAAAAAGCACCTCCTGGAGCTGCTTGGTGGAAGCCAGGTTGAACTCATGGCCGACGGTTTGGTAAGTCTCCCGCTGGATACGCTCCAATTCCCCGGCAAGTTCCAGCCCGTACTCGGCCAGGGCTTTCCGCTCGATCTTGATCCCCGCGCCCTCCATTTCCGCCAGGATGGGGAGGAGGGGCATCTCCAGGTCCGTAAAGAGTTTTGCGGAGCCGCCCGCCGTCAGCCTCGGTTCTAAGAGGCTTTTCATCCGCAGACAGAGGTCCGCGTCTTCGGCGGAATACCGGGCCGCCGTTTCCAGCGGAACCATGTCAAAAGTACTTCCCTTGGGCACCACGTCTTTATAGGCCAGGGGCGTGTAGTTCAAGTGAGCCGCCGCCAGGGAGTCCAGGGAATAGTTGGTCCGCTCCGGGTCGTCCACCCAGGCCGCCGTCATGGTGTCCCATATCCTGCACTGCCAGCGGGGAATTCCCCAGGCCCGCGACACCTCGTAATCGTACTTCGCGTTATGGGCGGCAATGGTCATCTCCGGATCCGCGAAGAGGGGGCGCAGGGCTTCCCTCGCCGCCGCCGGATCCAGGAAGGCGGAGCGCGGCTCTTCCGGGCCGTGGGGGGCCAGGGGCGCGTAGACCGCCTCCTTGGGCTCCACGGCCAGGGACAGACCCACAGGCCGGGCTTGCCAGGCGTTTAAGGAGTCGGTCTCAAAGTCCAGGGCCAGGAGTTTTTGCTTCCGCCCCCGTTCCAGCAGGAGTTTGAACTCATCGATGTCCAGCACCGTCCGGTAGTTCCCCGGCCCCAAGAGGGCCGGGCTGATTTCAGGCGCGGCCCGCGCAGGGGCGTTTCCCCCGGCGGACAGGGGCGCTTCAGCCTGTTCCCGCTCCGTTTGCGGCTCCAATCCCGTCTTGGGCTCCAATCCCGTCTTGGGGTCCAAGGCTGCCTTGGGGTCCAAGGCTTGGGCGCTCTGGCGTATGCCCTCGCGGAGGAGCACGCGAGCCCCGGCCGCCCGGTCAAGGTTTTCCACGGAGAGATCGTCAATGCCGGCGATTGCCAGGGGCACGGCGTACTCCAGGGTGATGAGGGACCGGGAGAAATAGGCGCTTTCCCG
>JAITHH010000206.1 GCA_031280065.1 Treponema sp.
CCCTGGAGCCGGGAAAACAGCTCCCAGGGCGAAAGACGCGCCGCCGCGAATACCACCGGGAAGTGCAGTACCGCCGCCATCATCAAGAAGTGCAGCGCAAGAAGCCCCGGCGGCAGCCCCCGGGCCAATTCAGCGAACCGGCCCAGACTGCCGTTCCCCAGGGCGGCTGCCTCAAAGTAGTCCCGCAGCGGTTTCTTCACGGCGGATCATTCGCCCTTGTTTGCCCCGGCCACCAGACCTTCCAAGAGGAACCTCTGGAAGACCATGTAGAGCACCGTAATGGGAATCGCCACCAGTACGCAGCCCGCGCAGAACGTCGTGAACTGATTGGTATTGCCGCTGATCATGTCGAACAGCCCGATGGCCAGCGTCCGCTTCTCGTTCTGGTTGATGAGGTAGCGGGGGAGCATATAATCCAGCCAGGGCCCCATGAACGAGCCGATGGCGATAAAAAGCACAATCGGCAGGGACAGCGGCAGGATGATCTTGTAGAAAAGCTGGATTTTAGAAGCCCCGTCGATAAACGCCGCCTCGTCCAGGGAGCGGGGGATATTCAGCATATAGCCCCTGACCAGCCAAATATTGCCCGGTATGCCGCCGGATATGTAGATGATCACCAGCATGTTGAGGTTGTTTAACATTCCGAAGTTCAGGGCTACCATGTACAGGGCCGTGAGCCCCAGAAAACTCGGAAACATCTGGAGGATCATCACCGCCAGGAGCCCCATCTTGCGGCCCCGGAATTTGAAACGGGCGAACACAAAGGCCGTGGACGTATGGATGAACACCGTGAAAATGGTCGTTACCACCGAGACGTACAGGGTATTCATATACCACGCGGAGAATTTGGTTTTCTGGAAGAGGTTCACAAAGTTGTCCAGCGTGGGATTTTCGGGAATCACCGATGTGCGGGAGATACTGTTCACTGGGTTAATCGAGGAGCCGATGACCCAGAGCAGCGGGTAGATCACGATAACCGCCACCACCACGAACTCAAGATAGATAAGCGCGGTCGTCGCAAGCCGCTTTGTTTTGTAGACGTTCATTTATTCCTCCTTGAAGGCCCTGGTGCGCATCAGATTCCAGCCGGAAACCGAGGCGATGATCACGAAGATAAAGATGCTCATCACCGCGGCGTAGTTGTACATCCGCTGATCCAGCGTCAGTTTGAATATCCATGAGATGAGAATATCCGTGGAGCCCGCCATCTGGAGGTTCGGGTTCGGCGGCCCGCCGCCGGTGAGGAAGTAGATCAGGTTAAAGTTGTTGAAGTTGAAGGTCAGGCTCATCAGTATCTGCGGCGCGGTGGATGCCAGGACGATGGGCAGGGTAATGGCCCGGAACTGCTGAAGGGCGTTTGCCCCGTCGATCTGGGCCGCCTCGTACAGCTCCTGGGAAACGGTGGTCATGATCCCGGAGATCAGCGCCATAAAGTAGGGGAATCCCAGCCACACGTTCACCAGCACCAGCACGGTCCGCGCCCAGAAAGGATCGGAGAGGAAGGGTATCGCTTCCCGGATCAGGCCGGCATGGAGGAGCATTTGGTTCAGCGATCCCTCTTTGTTGAACATGACGCGGAAGATCATCATGGAAACGATGGCCGGCACCGCCCAGGGCAGAATAAAGATGCCCCGCCAGAACTTCACGAAGCGAATTCCCTTGGCCCGCAGCAGGATGGCCTGCAAGAGCCCCACGATGTACGAAGAGAAGGTCGCCAGAAAAGCCCAGACCGCCGTCCAGCCCAGGATTTGCACGAAGGTGGTTCCCCAAATCTTGATCCTGAACACATTGAAGAAGGTCTCCAGCCCCCGCCACTGTACCAGGTTCCGGGGAGGGATAAAGTTTTGGTTGTAATTGGTAAAGGCCACCAGAATGGCGAACACAATCGGGATAATCGAAATGAATATCACCAGCAGGATGCCCGGCGTGATCATGATGTACTCAAACGAATTGTTCCACAGGGCCTGGAAGTATTGGACGCTGCTTAACTGCTCGCCGCTTTCGATCTTGCGGCGGGTGCGCCAGGCGTCCGCGATATTCCATATCCAGACAAAAGTGAACAAGACGAACACCGCGGCGGCGATGATGCCTCCCAGCATGAGCATGATCGAGTGATCATAGACCCGTACGCTGGAATCGGTCCGGGGTATTCTGCCGAGGGTTGCCAGCCCCCATAGTCCCTTAATGAAGAACCCCCCATTGCGGAAAGCCGCGTCCGGTTCCGGGCCGGAATAGCCGTTGGCGGTTCCCAGCTCGATGCCCGCAAACAGGAGCTGGAATATAAAGAACAACAGGCCCTTGAGCCGCTGTTTATTGATGAATTGTCCGCTTCCCCAGATAAGGGCCGAACAGATTGCCGTTAGCAGCTTCATTATCGCCTCCTTGTGCGAAGGGGGGGCGCCCCCTCAACCCCCGGCGGACTTGGCCATGCCGCCCATTCCAAACGATGAGCCGGGGGCCCCCGGTTTTTGTTATTGGCGTGATTTACCGGCTATGGTTAACGCCGCGTCATAGTCGTCCATCGCTTTCTTCTGCGCCTGCTGCGGCGTAAGCTGCCCGTCCCAGGTAAACGTAAACAGCGCCTTCAACGGATCCCACATCTGATTCACCTCTGGTATCGTCGGCATCGGATCCGCATACGGAGACTGCTCTTGAATCCCCGCCAAATAGGGATCATCCCGCAAGCCGGGAACCCCGCTAATGTCCTTGAGCGCCGTGAGCTTGCCGGTGCTGTTGTACTGCACAATGGCCCCCTCGTTGGTCGCCAGGAAGTCCACCAGCGCAAAGGCCGCCTCAAAATTCTGGCTGTAGCTCGAAACCGCCGCCACAATATTGCCGCTAAAGCAGCGCGGCTGGTTCCCGCTAATCGTCGGAATCTTGGTGATGCCGAAATTCACCCCGTTCTTCTTCGCGTCCTCAATGCCCCAGGGCCCCGTGATGGTAAAGGGCACTTCGCCCCGCTGGAACATGGCCACCGAGTTGTCCCAGGTCGCGTCCGCCACGTTGACGCTGTAGTATTTCTTCAAACTGTTGTGAAACTCAATGCCCCGGCGGGCCGCGTCGCTGTCAAAGCCCGGATTCTTATAGTCGCTCCGGTCAGGCCCGAACACGCTCATCCCGAAGGCGGTCAGGAAGAAGTAGTTGTGATAGGAATCATCCACCTGCCAGCGGAACGCAAACTTGTTCTGGCCGGGATTGTTCCATTTTTCCGCAAAGGCGATCACTTCTTCAAAGCTCTTGGGGACGGGCGTGTCCCCAAGCAGGTCCTTATTATAGAAGAAAGCGATGTTCTCTGTGGAAATCGGGACGGCGTACAGTTTGCCGTCAAACGTGCAGGTCTTGACCGCCGCGTCCAGGAGGAGGCTGTTGTACTTCTGCTGGGCGTCCGCCGGGAAAGGCTCGCACAGGCCGTCATTGACGGCGTTGCCGATATGGTCGTGGGGCATCAGGAACACGTCGGGCCCGATTCCCGCGGGGCCGTCCAGGGAGACCTTGCCCCTCGAATCCACATTGCCCACATTCTCGAAATGGATGCTGACGCCGGGGTACTTCTTGGTAAATTCCGTGATCACCGCATCTGCCCAGCCGTCGTTGTCCATCCATACCGTGAGGGAGCCTATTACCCCCCCCCCCCCCCCCCCCAGACTCTGAGGAGGCGGCGCCGGCAGACGAAGCCGTCTGCCGGTTACAGGCGGTTATCGCGCCAGCCAGTACGGCGCACGCGATCAAGGCGCCTTTTGTCCAAAAACCGATTTTCATGCTGAATTCTCCTTTGCAAAGAAAAAAATATTCGGCTTGTACTCTGGATTAGAATACAAGCCATATATCTAACTTTAAGGGGCTGACTTTCAAAAGTCAAATGAACGGGGGGCCAGCGTATGATGATTTCTAATTCCTTATGGTATAAGGAATTAGAAATCATTCATTTTTCAAGGCTAAAACCGTAATTCTTTAGAGCATAAAGAGTTAGCATCTCCTCAAACGCGGCGCGGAAACTCCTTGCGCTCTGCATATTCTTCCTTTATTATTAAATTAAGATAAAGTTGATGAACATGAGAAAAAGAAGCGCCTTCTGGGCAGCCTGCTGTTTTGCGATAATAACGGCGTCCTGTTCCAGCGCGGTAGACGAAAACACCGCAGTCATCCACTACTACCGGTATAACGGCGATTACACCGGCTGGAACGTCTGGATTTGGCCCGCAGACCCCAATGGGAACGGCGAAGGCCATGAATTCGGCAAGATAGACAAAAACGGGTTTGTTACGGCCTCTATCGGCCTCCCCAGTACGGTCAAGGAATTCGGCTATATTGTCCGAAAAAGGGCT
>JAITHH010000223.1 GCA_031280065.1 Treponema sp.
GACGGCGATGAAATTCACGGTGATGACGTTACCCAGAGCCCCATCTGGATACGCCCCCGCTCGCTCTGCTCCAGCCCTCTTCCCGGCTGCAATCAAATCGTGGGCCATACGCCAAAGCCTGAGATAGAGGAGGTGTCAATCCCTGATTATGCTGATTCGTATAAGAGCATAAAAATTGTTTTTATCAACACTGAATATGCTGATACGGTATACAGGTTTTGATTTTTTGTAATGACGCAAAAGTATTTATGCTCTATGGAGTATAAATAAAACATTTAATCACCGGATCAGAAACCGGGAAATAGCAGACAGGTCAGGAACCCGGCGGCGCTGAGGAACGGGGCAAAAGGAATACTGGCGTCCGCTTTACCCCGGATGATGAAGGGCGCCGCTGCCAGGCCAAGGACGGCGGCTACGAACAGGCAGCTCAAGATTCCGGGAAAGCCGCACACCAGGCCCAAGAGGACCGCGTATTTTACGTCTCCCAGACCCAGTCCCATGCCCCGGCTCAGGGCCCGGATAGCCCCAAACAGGAGCCCGCCAAAAAACGCGGCGGCGAGAAAGTTCGGCAGAGCCCCCGCCTCGCCCCCTATCCGTAATATGAGTACGAGGCACAGGCAGGGCAGGGAGAGAACATCGGGGATGCGTTTGCATTGAAAATCAACGATAGATATGGGAACCGCAAAGAGCGCGAAGACCCAAAACACCGGTTCATGGAAAGCTGTAGGCATACTGATAAGATAGCCTTGGGGCGCGAAAAACCCGGTCAAATATGACAAATGTTATTATGAGCGAAACCCAGGGCGGCGGCGGTCTTGGCGGGCGGGAGCATCGGCTTGACGGCGTACATCGCGGGAACGTTTACCGCTGCGCTCGTTGGGTTCTTCGCGGTGCGGTTCATGCTCAGGATCGTCCAAAAACGTTCTTTATGGGGCTTTGCGATCTACACAGGTGTTTTGGGGCTGCTGGTACTGCTGGATCAGTACGCCGTTCATCTCTTTTTTTGATTTTTTTGCTTGACATCCGCCGGAGGCGGGTGTACTATTATCCTATATCGAAACGTTTCGACTTAGTGTTTCGGTGATTGGGCATAAAATAACGCGCTGGTTCGCCCGGCGGAACAGCAAAAGGAAGGTTTGTATGTTTATGAATCCGCATTGCGGCGTCTGTATGGCCTCCCAGCCGCCAGCCGCCAGCCGCCAGCCGCCAGCCGCCAGCCGCCAGCCGCCAGCCGCCAGCCGCCAAATTATGGGGCCTTTCTTCTCTTTGTCAAGCCCCCAGTAAGCGCTTAACCCCCGAATCCAGCTTTTTTATTACTTTTCTCCCGCCTCACCTGCTCCGCGCCTGTTGTGCGGATACCCGGAACACGCCTGTTCGCCGTACGGAACGGCGCAAGGGAGGAGCGCTATGTTCATGAATTCGCGCCGGGGTATTCCAGTTAAATACCGCCTGTTCCTGATGATGATTCCCTTTATCGTGCTGGTAACGCTCTTTGCGTACCTGCCCCTCTTTGGCTGGCGCTATGCCTTTTTCAACTACCGGCCCGGTATGCCGCTCAAGATGGCAGACTTTGTGGGTTTGGAGTGGTTCAAGTCGATCATCTCCTCTCCAGCGCGGCGGATGGAAATCCTCCGGGTTATGCGGAATACGCTGGCCATCAGCGGGCTGGGAATCGCCACATCATGGCTGCCCATCGCCTTCGCCATCCTCCTGACCGAAATCCGCAGCGCGTCTTATAAAAAACTCGTCCAGACCTTAACCACGATCCCGAATTTTATCAGTTGGGTGCTGGTGTATTCCTTTGCCTTTGTGCTGTTCTCGGTGGACGCGGGCCTGGTGAACCGGATACTCATCAACCTGGGCTTTATCGATCAAGGAATCAACTTTCTCCTTTCGCCGGATCATATCTGGCTCAAGATGACCCTCTGGGGTATATGGAAGGGGCTGGGCTGGGGCGCGATCATGTACCTTGCCGCTATCGCGGGAATCGACCAGGAACTCTACGAGGCGGCGCGGGTGGACGGCGCGGGAAGGTTCCGGCAAATACTGCATATCACGCTGCCGGGGCTGCTGCCCACCTATTTTGTGCTGCTGATGCTCGCTATTGCCAATCTCATCAACAACGGCATGGATCAATACTACGTGTTCAGAAACGCCATGAACAAAGACGCCATTGAGGTGCTGGATTTATACGTGTACAACATTGGGTTTGGCCGCAGCACCACCGCGGGAATTCCTTTCGCAACCGCGATAAGTATGCTCAAATCCGCGGTGAGTCTCAGCCTCCTGTTTGCGGCGAACAGGCTGTCCCGGATTCTGCGCGGGGAAAACATTTTTTGAAAAGCTGTTGTAAGGAGGAAATCATGAACAAAAAATATATCAGGCGTTCCGGCAGGGATATTCTTTTCAATATCTTCAATTACACGTTCTTCGGAATTTTTACGCTGCTTTGCATTCTTCCGTTTTACTACCTTTTTATTAACACGATCAGCGATAATGATCTAACCCGGCGGGGGCTTATCACGCTGCTGCCCAAGGGAATTCACTTTAACAACTACCTGCGGGTATTTAAACTGCGGGGCTTAGGCCATGCGGCGTTTGTGTCCGCTGCCCGGACGATTATCGGCAGCGGGGTAACGGTTATTGGTTCGGCGTTTGCGGGCTACCTGGTTACCAAGCGCGAAATGTGGGGCCGCGCGTTCTGGTACCGGTATATCATCGTTACTATGTATTTCAGCGCAGGGCTGGTTCCCTGGTATATGAATATGGTGCTGCTGCGTCTGACCAATAACTTTCTTGCCTATATTATCCCCGGCATTGTCGCGCCGTTTTATATCATCCTGGTAAAAACCTACATCGAGTCTATCCCCGCGTCGCTGGAAGAATCCGCGTCCATAGACGGCGCGGGCTTCATCCGTATCTTTGTGAGTATCATCTGGCCCCTCACCACACCAATACTGGCGACCATCGCCATTTTCTCCGCCGTGGGAAACTGGAATTCATTTACCGATACGCTGTTCCTGATGACCGATGAAAAGTATTTTACGCTTCAGTTTGTGCTGTACCGGTATCTCAACGAAGCGAATTACCTTGCGTCAATCATACGGTCCGGCACGGCTGTTACGGCGGATGCGGCGCAGGCGTCGCGCGCGCTGACCGCACGGACAATTCAGATGACTATTTCTATGGTAACGGTATTCCCGATTCTGCTGGTGTACCCGTTCCTGCAGCGTTTTTTTGTCAAAGGCATCATGATCGGCGCGGTAAAGGGCTGATCAGCATAATATTATGGAGGAACAAACATGAAAAGAATGTTTGCGGCATGGAAGGCTGGTATTGTCCTCGCGGCGGCGCTGGCGGTTTCAGCCTGCGGGGGCGGCAAAGCAAGCGGCGCTGCTGAGGGACGGGGGCTGTACCGGGCTGATGTGTATACCCAGTTGGCAAACTACGCGGGTATGCAGGCCGGCTGGTTCGCAAAGCTGATAAAGGAGCAATTCAGCCTTGAACTCAACATTATCCCTACCGGCGAAGGGGTTTACGCCACCCGCATGGCGTCGGGCAATCTGGGAGACCTGGTGGTATTCGGCAATAACGGCGAAGAATTCACCAACGCGATTGCCGCGGGTATGCTCCTGGACTGGAACAAAGACGGTCTCTTGGATAAGTACGGCGCGGACATTAAAAAGAGTATGCCCAAGGCGCTGGAACACAACAGCAAAACGTTCGGCGGCGGCGTTTCACTGTACGGCTTCGGTTTTGACGTGGCTTCAAGCGCCAATACCGTGGAGCCTTTCTTTTATCACCCCGATATACGCTTCGATATTTACCAGGCCATCGGCGCTCCTGAAATACCGGACCTGATGGGTTATCTGGATGTGTTAAAGCGGATGGTTGAACACGAGCCGCGGGGGGATTCCGGGTTGCCGGCCTATGCGTTCTCCCTGTTCCCGGACTGGGACGGCGCGGTGGTGATGAGCGTCAAGTGCATCGGCGCGTTCTACGGCTATGATGAGTTCGGCTTTACCCTGTACCACGGTGAACAAAACACGGTTCAGCCGGTTCTTGACCTGGACGGGTATTATATACGGGGCCTGAAATTCTTTAACAGGGCGTATCAGATGGGCATCCTGGACCCGGACTCGGCGACACAGACGGTGAGCGACGTTAGCAATAAATACAACGACGGGCGGGTGTACTGGAGTTTGTTCTCCTGGCTCGGTCCTACTAATTACAACACCCCTGAACGGCTGGCCCAGGGCAAGGGGATGTTCGCGGTGGCGGCCAAAGATCAGAAAAACATTGCCTACAGCACCTCGGTTTACGGCGGCAACCGGATTTGGAGCATCGGCGCCAAGGCCAAGCAGCCTGAACGGATCATGGAGTTTATCAACTGGCTTTGTACTCCCGGCGGGATCATGCAGTCGACGTACGGCCCGCAGGGGATCACCTGGGACTACGATTCCAACAGCAAGCCGTACTTTACTGAACTGGGCTTGCGGGTTCAAAGCGATCCCAACACGGAGATGCCCGTGGAAGCCGGGGGCGGCCTCTGGGGGGACGGGTTGAACAGGATCAACAATACGACATTCACCTTGAATGAGATCAACCCCATAAGCGGCGAGCGCTACAACCGGGACTTCTGGTCTTCGTGGCTTGCCCGCGAGCCGGACCCGGCGAAGAAGCGCTGGCAGGAGGCCATGGGCGCGCTGTCTGAGAACGAATACCTGGAAAAGAACGGCCACCTGACAGTCGTAACGGGTTCTGATTTTGTCAAAGACGTTGGCCGGACCATGGACCTGGAACAGAAGTACAATCAGGTCTCCAGCGCTATCAGGGACGGATCGTGGCGGGCCATATACGCTCAAAATGACGGGGAATTCGACCGGATTGTGGCGGAGATGATCGCGCAGGCCAAAGGTTTGGGCTACGATGAATGTCTCGCCTGGGATATTGCCGAAGCGCGGAAACGGGCGGCGGCGGTTCAGCGGGCGAAGAGCGGCAATTGATCGAAGGGGGAGCGCTTCCGGGGAGCAAGGACCGTACCCCTTTGGGGTACGGTCCTTGCTCCCCGAAGGCTGGGAACATTCCCCCGAAGGCTGGGAACATTCCCCCGAAGGCTGGGAACATTCCCCCGAAGGCTGGGAACATTCCCCCGAAGGCCGGGAACATTCCCCCGAAGGCCGGGAACATTCCCCCGGAGGCCGGGAACATTCCCCCGGAGGCCGGGAACATTCCCCCGAAGGCTGGGAACATTCCCCCGGAGGCTGGGAACATTCCCCCGAAGACGTGCGCTGCTCAGACTAAAGCCTTCGCGCAGATAGGCTAAGATGAAAATTGATTGCCTTAATCTTAAAAATCTTCTATAATAAACTGATTCTGAACGTACAGCTCATTCAAAGGACGTAATCATGGCAACAATAACCCGGTATCCCCCAATAGTGGCGAAGGTTCCCCATATACTGCATGGCGGCGACTACAACCCCGACCAGTGGATTAAATGGAAGGATACGATTTGGAAAGAGGATATGCGGCTGGCCAAGCTGGCGGGTATCAACAGTCTGTCCGTGGGCATCTTCGCCTGGGCCGCGCTGGAACCCCAGGAGGGCGTATACCGCTTCGAGTGGCTCGACGAGGTCATGGACCTGCTCGCGGATAATGGCATTACCGCGGTGCTGGCTACCCCCAGCGGCGCCCGTCCCGCCTGGATGAGTCAAAAGTACCCGGAGGTGCTGCGGGTCAACGCCCGGCGGGAGCGGAACCTGCACGGCGAGCGGCATAACCACTGCCTCAGTTCCCCCGTGTACCGCGAAAAGACCCTGGCCATGAATACCCGGCTCGCGGAGCGCTACCGGAATCATCCGGCCTTGGGGGTGTGGCATATTTCCAACGAATACGGCGGCGAGTGCCACTGCCCGCTCTGTCAGGAGCAATTCCGCGCCTACCTCCAGCGGAAGTACGCGGCCCTGGACGCCCTGAATGACGCCTGGTGGACCAGCTTCTGGAGCCACACCTACACGGACTGGGCCCAGGTGGAAAGCCCCGGCCCCCTGGGGGAGACCAACACCCACGGCCTCAACCTGGACTGGAAGCGCTTTACCACCGAACAGTTTGTGGATTTCTACTGCCATGAAATCAAGCCCCTGCGTGAATTAACCCCCGGCGTTCCCTGTACCACTAACCTCATGGGAACCTACCCCGGCATTGATTACCCCCGGCTTGCGGAAGTCCTGGACGTGGTCTCCTGGGACGCCTATCCCCAGTGGACCGGGACTGAGCGGGACCTGGAAATCGCCGTGTGGGCGGCCTTTTGCCACGACTTGAACCGGAGTTTGAAGGGCGGCAAACCCTTCATGCTCATGGAATCATCCCCTTCGGCCACGAACTGGCGTCCGGTGGCGAAACTGCACCGGCCCAATGTCCACATGCTCCAGTCCATGCTGGCGGTGGCCCACGGCGCGGACACGGTGCAGTACTTCCAGTTCCGCAAGGGCCGGGGCGCTTCGGAGAAATTCCACGGGGCAGTGGTGGATCACGAGGGCACTGAAAACACCCGTGTCTTCCGGGATGTGGCCGCGGTTGGGGAGCGGCTGAAGACCCTGGACGATGTGGTGGGAACGACGGTCCCCGCCAAGGCTGCGCTGATTTACGATTGGAATGTCCTCTGGGCACTGGACGACATCAAGGGGATGCTGCAATCCAAGACCAATTACCAGGGAACCGTGATGGCCCATTATGCGGCCCTGCGGGCCCAGGGGATCAACGTGGATATTATCGATTCCAGGGGGCCCTTTGACCGCTACGATCTGGTGGCCGCGCCCATGCTCTATATGCTGCGGGAGGGCGTGGCGGACGCGCTGGGCGCGTTTGTCCAGCGGGGCGGAACCCTGGCCGCTACCTACGCCACGGGCTATGTGAATGAAACGGACCTCTGCTTCCTGGGCGGCTTCCCCGGCCCGCTCAAGGACGTTTTGGGTATCTGGTGCGAAGAAATCGACGCCCTGTACCCGGAAGACCGCAATTCCATCGAATGGGAAGGGGGCAGCTACCGGGCTTTCGATCTCTGCGAACTCATCCACGCCAAGGGCGCTGAGACCCTGGGGGTCTATGGGAGCGATTTCTACGCGGGGAGGCCCGCGCTGACGCGGAATGTCTACGGCAAGGGCCGGGCCTATTTTATCGCCGCCCGGACGGGGCCTAATTTCCTGCGGGCCCTGTACAATACCCTGCTCGGCGAGGCCCGGATACCGCGCATCCTGGAACCGGCAAAACAGGCCGCGCTGCCGCCGGAGGTATTTGTCCGCAGCAGAAGCGGCGGCAAGACCGAGCATATTTTTGTGATGAATACCGGCCCCAACGCGCTTACGGTTGACGCAGGCGCGCTGGGAACCAAGCGCCTGGAGCCCTACGAAACGTGGATTACCTCCAGGGAGTAGGGGGAGAATGGGGGCCGCGAGCCTGCGGTTCGATGGCCCCCTATTAGAAAATAATCTGTTCTATTTGAGCAGGCCCTTACGTGTTACCGGATGACTGTTCCCCGCCCCCTGCTTTCCCCTCGTTCTTTTTAAAGAGCCGGTACAGCAGCAGCAAAAGGTTGTAGTACAGATAGGCGAATATCCGCAAGAAACGGATCGGCTTTTGGAAACA
>JAITHH010000226.1 GCA_031280065.1 Treponema sp.
TCAACTTCACCTACCTATGCGCCCCCTTCCTCACCTTCGCCCTCACCATCACCAACCGCGAATTCATCCGCCGCGCCGAGTCGAATACCGCCTTCAACAACGGCTGGGTCCGCTACAACCTCTCCGGCCTCTACCTCGACGGCGCCCGCCGCTTCACCGCCGGTCTCAACATCGGCTATCAGGAACTCCGCTGGAATTACACCACCTTCTGGGACGCCAACTACCGCTACTTCAACATCTACGCCGCCCCCGAAGGCAGTTACCGCATCCTTCCCAACCTCGAACTGACCCTCAGCCTCGAACTCCCCCTCTACCCCGTTGACTACTTCACCGACTTGGCCGCCCCCTCCCTCTTCAGCGCCTCCCTTGGCGCCCGCTGTACCTTCTAGTTTTTCTGGTACGAGCGACCCCGGAGGAAACTCTACGGCGGGACACTGCCCGGCGGATCAACCGGCATCAGGCGTTTTCAGTAATCCCGAATTCAAAAGGAACGGCCCCGTTCAATCGAAAACGGCGTAAACAGCAGGCTGTTTGCGCCGTTTTTACCTTGAAAAACCTTGTTAAAAAGCAATCCGAAGGGACGGGGTTTGAAAAAGGACAGCCTTCGGGGAATGTCGAAGGGGGTGTCCGCTGCCGCACAGCGGCAGTGTGGTCAAAATGGAGGGGACCCCCAGGGGAGGTTCCATTTTAACCAGCAGACAGGCCCCCCAATAATCCTTTAGGCTGTCCTTTTTCCTACAGCAGCTCTGGCTTCGGAATTGCTGGACGAGTACCGCTCCTGCCCCGAATTCGAGACCGAACACCAGCTTACCGCTGAACCCCTGCGCATCGACCTGCTGATCATCAAGAAAAAGCCGGAAATAATCATCAAGAAGAACATCGGCGCGATATTCCGGCAGGTCAACGTAATAGAGTTCAAAAGCCCGGACGACTACATCTCCGTAGATGACTTTTACAAAGCGGAACTCCGCAACGATGGCTTATTGTTATCTGTATACGGCGGTTCGCCCGGTTCCGGTAACGGACCTGTCACTGATCCTGGCGTGGAGCGGCTATCCTCGTGAGGTTGCGGCACATATCCGGGCGGTGCACGGCTGGGAAGTCCGGGAGCGTGAGAGCGGGATACACGAAGTCAGCGGGGCGGGGATGGCCTTCCCCATCCAGATCATCGAGAGCCGGAAGCTGCCTGATGAAGAGAACTTGTGGCTGAAGAGCCTTGGGCGGGGACTGAGCGCGGAGCAGGAAGCCGGGGAGCCGGACCCTGCCGGAACAGCCTGTCCCATGACCACGCGCACCCTGAAGGGGTTCTTCATCCTCGCTGCGCTGATCCTGCTGGTAATTACTTTGACGGTGATTGGCGTTTGGAATGGCGTCTGATTGAATAGGCTCTTAACCCATCGAACATGGTAATGCTGCCATAACTGGACAACTGTTCTTTTTAACCGCAGATGACACAGATGTACACAGATTAACTCCGATGCTGTTTCTACTCATCTGTGCTATCCGTTTCATCAGTGCAATCTGCGGTTCCCCTGGTAACGGTTCTTTTTAACCACAGATGGCACGGATGTACGCAGATTACCGCTGATGTGGTTTCTCTTCATCTGCGGTATCCTCTTCATCCGCGTAATCTGCGGTTCCCCTGGCAACTGTTCTTTTTAACCACAGATGACACGGATGTACACAGATTGCGAACCTTCGGTTCGACGCTGATGTGGTTTCTGCTCATCTGCGTCATCCTTTTCATCAGTGCAATCTGCGGTTCCCCGGTAAAGGAGTATGTTTGTATGAGACGCAAGGGCCTGTTCTTATGGATGGCGCTGCTGGCCGGAGCGGGCCTGTACGCCCAGAACGCGGAAAGCGTTTTTGAAACGGACGGCAGCGGAACCATCACCGCGTACCGGGGCGGGGGCGGGGCGGCAGTGATACCCGCCCAACTCGGCGGCAGGCCGGTGACTGGCATTGGTGAAAAGGCGTTTGCGGACAGCGGTTTAACCAGCGTTACGATCCCTGACCGTGTTACCGCTATCGGCGAGGGCGCGTTTGCCAACAACCCGCTTACCAGCGTAACTATCCCCGGCAGTGTTGCCGTTATCGGCACGGAAGCATTCTACAACAATCACCTGACCAGCGTTACTATCCCCGGCGGCGCGGAGATAGGCAGACATGCGTTTTACCACAGCGGCACGATCAAGCGCCTGACGCTTGGCAGCAATATTGTTTTTGGCCCAGACGCATTTTCCGGCCCTGATACCGGCGCGGAATGGACGGGGATGAATTTCTTCCTCGATTATATGTGTAATGACCGGAAAGCGGGAACCTATACGGCGGATTCAAGGGAACCGCCGGTAAAACAAGACGGTGATTTTCCTTATGCCGAAACAAAGTACGGCGCGTTTATCATCGGCTATACCGGTTCAAGCGGAGACGGGCTGCGGATACCGGACAGGGTGAACGGGCTTGCGGTTAAAGCCTTTACCGGCTTCAAGGGCATCAGCCGGGCGCATATCCCCGCAAGCGTTACCGCTATCGTGGACGGCGCGTTTGCCGGGAACCGGCTGACCGAAATTGCCATTCCCGCCAGCGTTACCTATATCGGGATGGAAGCGTTTGAGGGCAATCAGCTTGTCAGCGTTACTATTCCTGACGGCGTTCTTTATATCGGGGACGGCGCGTTTGCCAACAATCAACTGACCAGCGTTACCATCCCCGGCGGCGTTACCGCTATCGGATACGGCGCGTTTGCGGGGAATCAGCTTACCAGCGTTACTATCCCCGGCAGCGCTGCTGTTATCGGCACGGAGGCATTCATCAGCAATCAACTGACCAGCGTTGCTATTGGTAAGGGGGTTAGCGCTATCGGCGTGAGGGCGTTTGAGGGCAATCACCTGACCGGCGTTGTCATCCCGGACAGCGTTACCGCTATTGGCTATAGCGCGTTTGCGGGCAACCGGCTTACCAGCGTTTCCATTGGCAGGGGCGTTACCGGCATTGACGACAGCGCGTTTGCGGACAACCGCCTGACCAGTGTTACCATTCCTGCCGGCGTTACCGCCATTGGCGATAATGCGTTTGCGGACAATCAACTGACCCGCATTACCATCGGGGCGGGCGTGAGGCTGGGTAATGGGCATGGAACGGCCTTTTCGGATGATTTTGACCGTTTCTACAACGGCGGCGGCAGGCGTGCGGGGACGTATACGAATACCACGCCGGATTACTGGTCTGAAAGCTGGGCGTATACGGCGCGATAGGACAGGGCGAGGGCGAGTGGGGAAGCGTTGCGGCGCTTCCTCTTTAGCGGTATACTGGAAATATGGCTAGGGGTATTACCTATAATCAATCGGCTTTCAAGCACGGGCTTACCGGCGCCGATATTGAATGGGCATTTCTGCACCCTATTCGCAATGGACTTCTGGAAGATTATGAAAACAAGTATCTGCTCGTGGGCTTTGACATCCGAGGCAATACTATCGAAGTTATGTATAACCGCATTGACAGCGAGCAGGTAAATGTGTTCCATGCCATGAAGTGCCGGAAAAGTTTTTTACCGCGTGATAAGCAATATTTTGCAGAGGAGAATTAAAACAATGGCATATATGACCGAAGAAGAAGCGGATGCCCTGGACGAAGAGTTGACCCGCACTACCCCGAAAGTTGATTTCAGCAAGGGCGATGTCTTTATCCGCCAGCGGGAGCTGCTTACCCTGCTGAACCCCATGGCCGCCGACTATGTCATGACCCGCGCCCTGAATACCCACAAACCCCCCGCCGAAATTATCAGCGACATGGTGTGCGAGCGGATTGCCGCCGCCGCCGAAGCATAGACAAGTCTGCGGCAGGCGTGCGGGGACGGCGCCCCCGCTTAAATTGCTGCCCATACCCTAGACACCCCCCGCGTGAACGGCTAGAATCCAAACCATCATCCCCAAAAGGAGCTATCCATGAATACCATCAACTTAGGACTATCGGGCCTCTCCGTGCCGGTAATCGCCGTGGGCTGTATGCGGATCAACAGCATCGGCAAAGACCAGGCGGAGCGCTTTGTTAAAACCGCCCTGGAACTGGGCGCCAACTTCTTTGACCACGCCGATATATACGGCGGCGGAACCTGCGAGAGCATCTTCGCCGAGGCGGTGGGCATGAATTCCGCCGTCCGGGAAAAGCTGATCATCCAGAGCAAGTGCGGGATCAGACCGGGCGTCGCCTTCGACTTCTCCAAGGAGCACATTCTTACCTCCGTCGAGGGCAGCCTCAAACGGCTCAAGACCGAATACCTTGATGTGCTGCTGCTCCACCGGCCCGATATGCTGGTAGAGCCCGAAGAAGTGGCCGAGGCCTTCGGCATCCTCCACGCCTCCGGCAAAGTCAGACACTTCGGCGTTTCCAACCAAAATCCCATGCAGATTCAACTGCTCAAGAAATGCGTTACCCAGCCCCTCATTGCCAATCAGCTCCAACTGAGCATCACCAACGCAGCGATGTTAAGCCAGGGTGTGCATGTGAATATGCAGGACGAGGGCGCGGTGAACCGGGACGGCAGCGTCCTCGATTTCTGCCGCCTCCATGACATCACCATCCAGCCCTGGTCTCCCTTCCAGTACGGCTTCTTTGAAGGGGTCTTCCTGGGCAATAAAAAGTTCCCCAAGCTCAACGAAAAGATCGATCAGATCGCCAAGCGGTACGGCGTGAGCGGCACGGCGGTCACCATGGCCTGGCTGCTCCGGCATCCCGCCCGCTTCCAGCCGGTAACGGGCACGATGAACGAGGGCCGGCTCAAAGACTGCGTGAAGGCGGCGGACATCCGGCTTACCAGAGAAGAATGGTACGAAATCTACCAGGCGGCGGGTAATATTCTGCCCTAGCGCTATGGGGGGCGTCGGCCCCTTATTCTTCTTAAAGGAGCGAAAAATGCTTGGACCCCTGGTCAACGCGGCAGTGATTGTGGTGTGCGCCCTGCTGGGATGCTTCCTGATCCGGGGCATCCCGGAACGCTTTGAAGAGATCATCAAAAAGGCCATCGGCCTCGCGGTCATCTATGTGGGCGTCAAAGGCGCGTTGGATAATCAGCGGGTGCTGCTCCTGGTGATGAGCCTGGTCGCCGGGGCCGTCATCGGGGAGCTTATCAATATCGATGGCCTGATGAACCGTCTGGGGAATTGGGCTGAACGGCGGCTGCAGGGACGGAGCGTCCGCGCCGGGAAGCGCCTGGAACAGGGCGGATTTTCAAAGGGCTTTGTCTCCGCGAGTATTCTGTTCTGTTCCGGCTCAATGGCGATTGTCGGCTCCATGCAGAGCGGGCTTACGGGCAGCCACGAAACCCTCTTTGCGAAGTCGATCCTGGACGGCTCTATCTCGGTTGTCTTTGGCGCGTCTATGGGGGCGGGGGTTATCTTCTCGGCCCTGCCGGTACTCATCTACCAGGGGGGTATCGCGCTGGCGGCTATGGCGGTCAAAGACCTGCTGACGCCGGACAGCATCCGGGAAATGTCTGCGGTAGGGAGCCTTCTGGTGTCGGCCATCGGCTTTAACTTTCTCGGCGTCAAGGAAATCCGTGTGGCAAACCTGATCCCGGCGATTTTCATCCCCTGGATCTACCTGACCCTTGAACAGATACTCAACTGGTAACGGGGACGGACAACTACAGCCTTCCGCGAGTCCTTACCCTCCCGGCCCCATACTGAAACCGCCAAAATCGACGTCAAAGAAATTGGCTTTATCGTCCGGGGTAAAGTATTGAGTGTATTGTTCC
>JAITHH010000232.1 GCA_031280065.1 Treponema sp.
GCTGCGGGCGATTGTGTCTCCGGCCACCGCTTCGGTATACGCGCAGGCGCTGCGGGAGGGGCTTCTGGAGGTGTTTTTGGAAGCGGGGTTCTGCGTTACCAATCCTTCGTGCGGGGCGTGTCTTGGCATGTCCAGCGGGGTATTGGCGGAAGGGGAGGTTTGCGCGTCCACGACGAACCGGAATTTCTATGGGCGTATGGGCAAGGGCGGTATGGTGCATTTGATGAGTCCCGCGTCTGCCGCCGCCTCCGCCGTTGCGGGGCATATCGCCGCCGCAACTTGAGCGTGCGCTGCTCAGGCTAAAGCCTTCGCGCATGTGTGCTAATAGGGGGGTATTACGAGCGCTACGCCATGCCGCATACGTCTGGTCAACGCCCTGGCGGGCGCGTTTGTTGGGTGGGGGGCCCGGGGGTTCCACCCCCATAGAAGAAGGAGCAAGAGAACATGAAGCAATTCGGCGGACAGGTGTTATTCCTGGATCGGAACGATATAAATACCGATGAGATCATCCCGGCGCGGTATTTGACCGAGAACAGCAAGGAAGCGCTCAAGCCCTATCTGCTGGAGGACCTGAAGCTGCCGGGGTTTGACCCGAAGCGGGACCGTGCGGGTAAGGGGGCCATTTTAACCAGGGCGAATTTCGGCTGCGGCAGTTCCCGCGAGCACGCTCCCTGGGCGCTGGAGGTGAACGGCATCAGCATCGTGGCCGGGGAAAGTTTTGCCCGGATTTTCCGGCAGAATATGTACAACTGCGGGATGCTCGCGGTGGAGATAGCTCCCAGTACCTTAGCGGAAATTTTTCAAACTTTTTCCGGCGTCAAGACTGATCTGACAGCGGACCTTGAAAAAGGGCGTCTGGTTTTGCGCGGGGGCGGCCAGGAGACAGCCGTTCCCTTTGCGCTTCAGGACTTTGAGCGGGCCCTGGTGGAGGCCGGGGGCTGGGTGGAGTACGCAGCCAAGCGGTATTAGTCCGGTTAGGCGCGGTTGAGAAGGAAGGATAGAAGGAGCAAAGATGTTTATCACTAAAGTAAGCCCCCGGTTCGGCGATGTGGACTGGCTGGGGCATATCAACAACGTGGTTCTGGCAGGCTGGTTTGAGCTGGCCCGGAATCCTCTGTTTAATATTTTCTCGAAAGGGCCCGCGCTTTCCCGTGACTCGTGGCCCCTCATCATGGCGCACACGGAGTACGATTTTACCGCTCAGATGTTCTTTCAATATGAGGCGGAGATCAGGACGTATGTGGAGCGCATCGGCAATAAGTCGTTTACGCTGTTTCACGAGGCGCGGCAGGAGGGCCGCCTCTGCGCGACGGGGAGGGCGGTGATCGTCTACTTTGATTTCAGCCTGAACCAGAGTCTTCCTATCCCGGAGGACAAGCGGAAGCTGCTCGCGGAACATTCGCTGCCTTCCCAGACCGGTAAGCGTGAATAGCGGCCAGCTTTGCTGTTTGCAAGATGCCCGGTCCGCGGTCCCGGTGGAGCCCCCCGGCAGAGCGGCGGTTTTGTGTATGATCATCGGGGGCGGTATTCCTTTTCCTGGTACTTGCCCGGTGAGATGCCGTAGCGTTTTTTGAACAGCCGGCAAAAATAATTGACGTCATCAATGCCGCACAAGGAGGCGGTTTCTTTGACGCTGATCCGCTCTTTGAAAAGGAGGTCCAGGGCGGTCTTGAGCCGGAGGTCTTCCAGGTACATGCGGGGGCTCATCCCCATCTCCCTGCTGAACAGCCGGGTAAAATGGGAGCGGGAGCAATTCATCATGGCCGCCATTTCTTCTACCGGAATATCCCGGTGCAGGTTGTCTTTGAGGAAATTGGTAAGCCCTTCAAAGGGCTGTTCCCGCAGGGCGTCCCTGCTGTCCCCCGATTCCCCCAGCAGGCTCATACAGAGCCGGTAGGTATAACAGGAATTCATAAAGGGATCGTTTATCTCCCCGGAAAAAAGTTTGTCCAGCATCTCGTAAAGCAGCGAAAGGGTCCCCCCAAGCCGGCCCGTATCAAGCACATTCCCCAGCCGCCGTTCAATCATACGGGTTATCCGTATGGCCTCCCGGCCAATCATTACCAGAAACACAAATTCCCAGGCAGCGGAATCCTCCGGCAGATAGTACACCTGCGGCCCCGGCACGGAAACCGCCATCAGCGAACCGGGCGGCAATTCATGGGAACCGGCTTTAAGGTCTATCCGGCCCCGGCCCGCGAGGGTGTACTGCCAGACCGCATACGACGAAACTTCGGTTGTTTTTCCGTCGTTGTAATAGGCGGCGGAAGTTTCGGCGCTGTGCCCGGATAAAACCGTCAGCGCGTGGAGGGGAAATTTCCTGCTTGAATACCGGGAAGACAGGCGGATGAGGGGAAACCGGGAGAACCGGGAGTCCGGTACGGCGTTCATTGCGCCATTGTACCCAACATTGCGGCCCTTGGAAACAGCAGGCGCGTCAGTTGAGTTCATACGTGCTATAAATAGCACAAAATTCATATTTCCCTCCGGTAAAAAGTGATTTATCTTTTCTTCATGCAAGGAGATGTTTTATGAAAATTGCGTTTATCGGCGCGGGCAGCGTCGGCTTCACCCGAAGGATGGTGAGTGATATTCTCACCGTCCCGGAATTGCGGGACTGCGAAATATCTTTGATGGATATTGACCGCGGTAATCTCGGCCTGATTTATCAGGTGCTCGACAAAGACATCAAGGCTAACGGCCTTTCGCGTGTCCGGCTGACCAAGACTACAGACCGGCTGGAGTCGCTGCGGGGCGCGAAGTACATCTTCTCCTTTGCCAGACCCGGAGGCCTGGAAGCCTTTGCGCTGGACGTGGAGATACCCATGAAGTACGGGGTGAATCAGTGCGTGGGGGACACCATCTGCGCGGGGGGCGTCATGTACGGCCAGCGGACGATTCCGGTCATCCTGGACATCTGCAAAGATATAAAAGCCGCCGCTGCGCCGGACGCGCTGTTCCTCAATTATTCCAATCCCAACGCGATGAACACCTGGGCGGCCAATGCCTGCGGCGGCGTACGGACGCTGGGGCTCTGCCACGGGGTGCAGCACGGCCACAAACAAATCGCCGATGTGTTGGGCCTCCCCCTTTCGGAGGTGGACATCATCTGCGCGGGCATCAACCACCAGACGTGGTACATTCAAGTCCTCCACAAAGGCCGGGACATGCGGGGGGAACTCCTGGAGGGTTTCAAAAAACACCCCGAATACCGCAAGCAGGAAAAGGTGCGGATCGATATTCTTGAACGCTTCGGCTATTTCAGCACGGAAAGCAACGGCCATTTGTCTGAATACCTGCCCTGGTATCGCAAGCGGCCCGGTGAGATAGACCGGTGGATCGATTATTCTGACTGGATACACGGCGAGTACGGCGGGTATCTGCGGATATGCCGGGAGGCGCGGGCGAAATTCGAGGCGGAGGCCAAGGAATATGAGACGATGGAAGCGGCCACGTATCTTCCCGAAAACCGCTCCACCGAACACGGCTCCCATATCATCGAAGCGCTTGAGACGGGCCGTATCTACCGGGGGCACTTTAACGTGATTAACCGGGGCGCAATCAGCAATCTGCCTCCGGATTCGGTCGTGGAAGCGCCGGGCTACGCGGATCGCAATGGTATTTCCATTCCCCTGGTTGGGGACCTGCCCGCCCCCTGCGCGGCGATTTGCAATCAGAGCATCGCGGTGCAGCGTCTTGCGGTGGAAGCGGCGGTCGAGGGAAATCCGCGGAAGCTCAAACAGGCGATGCTCCTGGACCCGCTGACCGGCGCGGTGTGCAATCCCCCGGAGGTGTGGGCCATGACGGATGAATTGCTCAAGGCCCAGGCGCGATGGCTGCCGCAGTATACGGGATATATTAACGGCCTGTAATCGCAGTTTTGATTGCGGTAATGGGCGGCTGAGGGCTTGGGTAATACAGAAAAGGATTTTCTTTCCGCATTCCCTTCCGTGGTTCGGTTTGGTTTGCTTTAATCAGCGGTTCCTTAGAGAACCGCTGATTACAGCATCCCCGCCCTGAAGCGGGGAATGAAACTCCGGGTCAGTACGTGTCTTCAAAATGGGTATGCTTTGTTACCCATTTGTTTATGCTGACCGGGAGGGCAAGCCAGGCAAATATACTCAGGGTGATAATGCTTAAAAACCACCAGAGAATCCACCGCCCAAACAACTGCGCTCCTGTCCCGTCAAAGGTAAGCCGCTTCCCGTCAAT
>JAITHH010000334.1 GCA_031280065.1 Treponema sp.
CATCAAGTCGGGCTACGAAGACCCGCTCTACTTTTCCCGGCAGTACAAAAAGGTCCGCAAAAAAACGCCTTCAAGCTATATCAGGGCGGTACGCGGGCAGAAGGAAAACGCCGGTCCCCAGGGCGATTGACTGCCCTGTATATGCGCTATCGAAAAAACGCGGAGCCCCGTAGCGTCAAAGACGGGCGTAACTGAGCGGACGGGCCGCGCTGATTAAATCAGGGGGTTTAGCACGGTCCACGGATTACACGGATTTAAACCGCAGATTGCGAACCTTCGGTTCGACGCTGATACTGTTTCTCCTCATCTGCGGCATCCTCTTCATCCGTGTAATCTGCGGTTCCCTGGTAACTGTTCTTTTTACCGCAGAAAACGCGGAAACCACACGGAAAAGGAACCGGGACCGTCCGGCCCCGCGCAGACCGCGCCCGCGGGAGCAATTCATTTTGAGCGCTTACCCCTTTCGCTTCCGCTGTGCTATACTGGCCCCATGAAGGAACAAGAGCGGGTCTTAACGGTAGATGACGAGCCCAAAATCCTTGAACTGGTGCGATCATACCTGGAGATAAACGGGTTTACCGCGCTCTGCGCTAAAAACGGCAGGGAGGGGATGGCCCTTTTTGAACAGCATCCGGTTTCGCTGATCCTCCTGGACCTCATGCTCCCGGATGTTCCGGGGGAGGAATTCTGCCAAAAAATCCGGCGGACATCGGATGTTCCCATCATCATGCTCACCGCCAAGGCGGACGAGGAAAGCATCATCCGGGGACTGTCCATCGGGGCGGACGACTATGTGTGCAAACCTTTCAGCCCCCGGCAGCTCATGGCGCGGGTACAGGCCGCTTTGCGCCGGAACCGCGCGGGGCAGGCTGCGGGTTCCCCGGCGGGGAATCCGGGCGGCGCGCCGGCCCCGCGCCGCTTGTCATACGGCGGCCTGAGCGTGGACACGGAAAAACGCCAGGTAAGCAGGGACGGAATTCCCCTCGTCCTCACCCGCGATGAATACCATATCCTGACCCTCCTCATGTCGCGGCAGGCGAAGATATTCACCCGTGATGAAATTCTTGCGGCGGTAAAAGGGGATGATTACGACGGCTTTGACCGCTCGGTGGACAGCCATATCAAACGGCTCCGGGCGAAAATCGGCGATGATCCCAAGACGCCCCGGTACATCGTAACCGTCTACGGCATGGGCTACCGCTTCGGCGCGGAGTGATCACTGAACCGGGGAACAGGCTCTGAGAGGAACGCCATGAAACGCCGCTTTACGATCAGCCTGCAAAACCGCCTGACCCTCACCTACGCGCTCTTTACGGGCCTCGCCCTGGCCGCGCTCACCCTCACGGTGAATATCGCCGCGGGCCTGGTGTTTAGCGCCCTGGCCAAGGAGAACATCGCGGAAAAAAGCGCGGAAATCGTCCGGGCCGTTGAAGACCAGTACGACCCCATGAGCCGGAGCTTCGACGCCCTGACCCTGCAAGTGATGGGCATATACTTTGTCCACGAGGGCTACCTCGTAACCGTGGAAGACAGCGGGGGGAATTCCCTGTGGTCGGCCCGTTCCTGCAATATGCGGCAGTGCATGGACGTGATACGCGGCATCACCGAGCGCATGGAAGGGGGCTTCGGCATCAAAGGGGCGATGCAGACCCGGCGCTACCCGCTCGAATTCGCGGGCCGGATGGTGGGAAACGTGATCATTGAAACCTACGGCCCGTTCTTCTACAGCGAAACCGAGACGCGGTTCTTAACCGCCGTCAACCGGCTCCTCCTCGCGGCGGGCGCGGTCATCACCCTGTTAAGCGCCTTCATTTCCATGATCCTGGCCCGGGACCTCGCCGCGCCGATCCGTATCGCCGAACAAGGCGCCCGGCGGATAGCCCAAGCCCGGGGCGCGGGCGGAGGACGGGCGGTCAGAATACCGGATCGCTGCCGGACCCGGGAGCTGGCCGGTCTTTCCCGTTCAATCAATGAATTAGCCGCCGAACTGGAAGAAGGGGAACGCCGTCAAAAACAGCTTACCGCGGACATCGCCCATGAGCTGCGGACGCCGCTGACCTGCCTCCAGGGGAATATCGAGGCCATGATTGACGGCGTATACGCGCCGGACGCGGAACACCTGGAAAGCTACCGGGAAGAAATCCTGCGCCTTGCCAAGCTGATACAGGACTTGGGCACCCTCACCAGCCTTGAATGGGACGCCATCGTGCTTCATCAGAGTGAATTCCGCCTGGAGAAACTGCTGGAGGCGGTGGCGGAGCAATTCAAGCCGGAAGCCCGCGACAAGGGCATAACGCTCAGTCTGGAAATTCCCGGCGGGGAAGCCGGGCCGCCAATCACTGCCGACTATGACCGGCTGAAGCAGGTCTTCATCAACCTGCTGTCCAACGCCGTTAAATACACCGACCGGGGCGGCGTTACCATAACGCTGGCGGGCGGCGAAGTCAGGGTCGCGGACACGGGCATGGGCATCCCGGCGGAAGACCTGCCCCATATCTTTGAGCGTTTCTACCGCTCGGATAAGTCCCGCAGCCGGGATTCAGGCGGGGCGGGGATCGGACTGTCCATTGCCGCGGCCATTGTCCGCGCCCACGGCGGCACGATCACCGCTGAAAGCGGCGCCGAGAGCGGCGGCGGAGGAAGCGTGTTCCGGGTGCGGTTATAGGCCCCGCGATCCGCCCGCCAAAGGCGGAGGGAACGTGTTATGGGCGGCTGGCTGTTTGTAAAAAACTGCCCTTGGGAAACGCTGATTAAATCAGGGGTTTTAACACAGCCCACGGATTGCGAACCTTCGGTTCGGTACGGATTTAAACCGCAGATGACACGGATGTACACAGATTGCGAACCTTCGGTTCGACACAGATTACCGCTGATGTTGTTTCTAATCATCTGCGGCATTCTTTTCATCAGCGTAATCTGCGGTTCCCCTGGTAACGGTTCTTTATTACCGCAGATGGCACGGATGTACGCAGATTAACGCTGATGTGGTTTCCATTTATTGCATAAATCGGTAAAATCCTGTTCCCGCGGGGGAACCTAATCTGTTGACATTGCTGTATCTCCTTTTATCAGCTGGAGGCTGGAATTGTGAGGCTCCAGCCTGGAGTTTTTACGCTTTAGCCTGGAACCTTTAGGCTCTAGCCCGGAAGTTTTACGCTCCGGCCTGGAATCTTTAGGCCGCAGCCTGGAACTTTTAAGCCGCAGCCTGGAACTTTGAGGCTCCAGCCCGGAAGTTTTAAGCCGTAGCCTGGAACTTTGAGGCCCTGGACCGGAATCTCTAGGCTGCGGCGTAAAACCAAGAGGCCAGGGCCTGGGATTTTCACGCCGGGGCGTAAAACCCGGCGGCCCTAGCCTGACACCCCTGCGTTACCAAGCACCGTTTTCTGTTTATGGCCGTCAATGCCGCCGTACCGCTTCCAGAGCTGAAATTTACCTTTACAGAACCAATCTCTTCTCCATTTCCAGTACCCTTTACATCAAATGGGTTTGAGGCTTTCACAAAAACCCTTAAAGAGACATTTTGATCGCTTCCGGTATATGCAAGAGTTGGATCACCACCGCCTTGGTAATTATATACCTTAAGAACCGCCTGTCCATTTTCAATTTTGACACCGGTAACGCTTGAGTTGCTGCTCATTGAACTGGCAGCGGCAATCAACCGGTAAACTCCAGTAATTTCAGAAGAAGTATTATCATCTGCAATTACATATTTACCGTTATGGGCAGCAAGACCGGTAATAGTAAGTGCAGCGCCGGTACCTGGGTCAGTACCCGGGCCGCCACCGTCATCTTCCGTGGGGCAGCCTGCCAGAGTGAACATCGCCGCTATCGCAATAACGGCAAATCCGAATAAGAAGCCATGTTTCGTTTTCATGGTGTTCTCCTTGTTGTTGCCCGTCATCCCCCCATGGGACGCCGGGCGCTTGAAAAGATAGAATTTTCGCACCGCGAAAATAAAAAAGCCG
>JAITHH010000311.1 GCA_031280065.1 Treponema sp.
AATCACTATAATGGGAGAAGGAGGACCAACGCATGAAGACCGTGCTGGTTGTAGATGATTCCCGGATCATGAGAAACATAGTTAAAAATACGTTTTCTGAATTGAAAATTCCCTGTCAATTTCTGGAGGCCGCGAATGGAATGGAAGCGATGCGGCAGCTTCAATCCCAGCGGATCGATTTAATCTTGCTCGACTGGAATATGCCGGCGCTTTCGGGGATTGATTTCCTCAAGCAGGTGCGGGAAATTCCGCAGCACAAGGATCTGCCTATCATCATGGTAACCAGTGAATCCGCGCGGTACAATGTCATCGAAGCCCTGAAGGCCGGGGCTACCGATTACATTATTAAGCCGGTGAGCGAAAAAATCTTCATCGAGAAACTCTCCAAAATCACTTTCTAAAGGAGCAGACATGGAACAGTACATTCAGCCTTTTATTGACGTATGCGTTAATGTATTCAAAGAGTTTCTGGGCGTTGAACTGAAGGCGGGGCGGCCTTACTTCGCCGAAAAAAACGAGATGAACGAATGGGACATCTCGGCGGTTATCGGCCTGACCGGAGAAGCCAAGGGAGCGGTGGTCGTTTCCATGAAAAAAGCGCTGGCTCTCAAGATTACCAGCATCTTAACCCAGTCCGAACATACCGCTATGGACGATGACACGGTAGACGCCATCGGTGAAATCGTGAATATCATCGCCGGAAACGCGAAAAAATGCCTGGAAGAGTCCTTTAAGCTGATCATCAGCCTTCCTACCATCATCGAAGGAACGCACCACAGCATTAACTGGCCGAATTCCCAGGCCCGGATCATGTGCATCCCCTTTGAGATTTTCGAGGGTGAAGCCTTTACCCTGTCCGTGGCGATTGAGTCGGTAAAAGGTACATAAACATGGCGGACCAGGCGGAAAAAAGCAGCCGGCTCCTGCGTTTGCTGTCCAGCGGTAAATTCGACAACCCCCGGGACGACGCCGTCCTGGAGGAGATGATCCGGTATGTCATTTTCAACATTGCCCTCTTTATCGGGGCGGCGTTTCTCATCCTGTTCGGTATCTCCGTTTTACGGGAAGGCAATATTTCCCAGGGTATCTTTGATATAAGTTTCGGCATGGTGTGCGTCCTCTTTATCGCGCTCCTGCGGACCAAAATGCCCTTTATCATCTGCGGCCTGGTAATACTGGCGCCCTTCGGCCTGTTCTGCGCGTACCTGATCCTGGGCGGCGGGGAGCGGGGCTTCGCCCATCTGTGGATATACACCTACCCCATGCTGGTTATCTTTGTCCTGGGACTCTACGCCGGAACGATCCTTTCAGGCGTGGTCCTGGCGGGAATTCTCGTCTGTACGCTGATTCCGGGATTCGCCAATTTTACCTACGCGCTCCCCATCGCCCAGCGGATGATCGCCGTGTACCTCTTAGTAACGGCCCTCG
This sequence comes from Treponema sp., assembly GCA_031280065.1. The sequence continues at coordinate 1,429 of JAITHH010000311.1, forward strand.
CCGTGGTCTACGAGCGGGTGCGGGTGGTCAAGGACCGCTGGGTCAGACGGCTGCGGGCGGACCTCCAGATGGAACGGGACGAGATTACCGCCATGAAAGACAACCTCAAAGCGGGCATATTCCTGATGGACAAGCACTGCGTGATCCAGGGGGCCTACTCAAAGGCCCTGGAGAACATACTGGGCACGGACGGGATCGAGGGACGCCCGTTTACCGGTTTCCTCACCGCCTCGGTCAAGGCCAAAGAGCGGGAGATTCTGGAAGATTACTTCGGGATGGTGCTGAACCGCTCGTTTGACGCGAAGATGCTGGAGGAAATCAACCCCATCGCGGAATTCAGCTTTGTGGCCGAACATTCAGGCGAAACCAAGACCCTGCGCAGCAGCTTTGCGCCGGTAGACCGGGGGCGGGGCGAATTCTTCATCCTGGGTACGCTGGAGGATGTTACGGAGGCGGCAATCCTGGCCGAGCAGTTGGCCGGGGAAGAGGCCAAGCGCGAGGAGGAGATGCGGGCCCTCTTTGAGGTGATTCAGGTGGAGCCCAGCGTGTTCAACGACTTTATAGAAGATATGAATTACGAGTTCGGACGGATCAACGGCATCCTCAAGGACAAGGGGCTTTCGTCCGCGGACGCGATGGTGGAGATATACCAGTCGATACACGCGATCAAGTCCAACGCGGTGATCCTGGGGCTTGATAACTTCAGCGGTAAGCTCCATTCCCTGGAGTCCGAGATCAAGGCGCTGCGGGACCAGGACGAGGTGAGCTTTGAGGAAATGCTGCACATTACCGTGGAACTGGAAAAGATCATGCGGGAAAAGGATAAGTTCAGGGATACGGTCGAGAAAATTCAATCCTTTAAGACCGGCATGGGGGAGAGCCGGCGCCAGGATCGCTATGTGCTGGTGGAAACCTTAACCAAGGCCTGCGAAAAGGCCGCCTCCGCCCAGGACAAGCGGGTGAAATTCACCATCGAGGAACTGGACGGGATCGTGCTGGAACACGGGCCGCGGCGGGTAATCAAAGAGGTGCTGACCCAACTGGTGCGCAACGCCGTGTACCACGGCATCGAAGCGCCCGGTGAACGGCAGGCGCAGGGGAAGGACGGCGAGGGAAACATCCGCCTTTCGATCAAATACCGCGATAACAAGGTTGCCATTAAACTTGCCGATGACGGCAGGGGCCTGGACTTCGACAAGATACGGGCAAAGGCCGAGAGCCTCAATATGTTCAAGGCGGGGGAACCGGCCCGCGACCGGAATCAACTGCTCCAGGCTCTGTTCGCGCCGGGTTTCAGCACGGCGGAATCGGCGGATGTTCACGCGGGCCGGGGCATCGGTCTTAACCTGGTTAAGGAGCGGATACGGGACCTGCACGGGTCTATCAAGCTCCAAACCGAGCCGGGCAAGGGGACGGTTTTCAATATTACCATTCCTCTGGCGGACGCGGCGCAGAAGGCGTCATAGGTATTTAAGGAAGGCGCGATGAACGACGACAAGTACGAGCAGCAGGAACGCTTTATCGGCGTCCTGAAATTCAGGATAACGCTCTTTTTTATCCTCTTTTTTATGGCGGTTTTTGGGGTATTCGTGGTTACTTCGGCTCTGGAAGTCAATGCGGTGGTTCACTTTATCGGGTCGCGGCTTGCGGTATCCGCGGTGAAGCAGGCCGGTACGGTGATCGACGGGGACGCTTTTGAGGCGCTGAGTATATCCCTGGACAAGGACGATCCCTTCTATGAAGCGGCGCGGCAGCGGCTTTGGGAGATAGCGGAGCGGACCGGCAGCGCGTACTTGTACACGATGGCGCCGGTATCGGACAAAATCTACCGCTACATCATAGACGGCAGCGCTTTACCGGATGACCGGCGGCATTTTTCGCCGCTTGGCGCGGAGGAGGACATCAGTATTTGGGAGGATGTTTTTGCGGCGGCGCTGAAGACGGGGACTATTCAGGTGGGCGGCATTGACCAGCACGAGGTCTGGGGCCCGCTTATCTCCGCTTATGGGCCGATTCTCAATTCCAGCGGCAAGACGGTGGGGGTTATCGGCTGCGATCTGGACGCAAGGGCGATTGTGGCCTGGATACGGGGCCGCGTTGTCTGGCAACTGGGGATTGCGGCGGGTTTTGTGCTGATTGG
>JAITHH010000070.1 GCA_031280065.1 Treponema sp.
CTCAAGGAGGTTCACCTGGGCGGCCTTGGCTACCACGTCGCCCGCCATGACGGCGGAAACCGCGGCGATGGTTTCAATGACGCCGATGGCCTCGATATCCGGCACGTTGACGGTTCCGGTCAGGGCGGGGATCACCGCCTCGTTGATGTTGGGGATCACGTAAGAATCGATATAGAAGGTTCCCCCCGCCGCGACGCCCCGTTTTATTGAACTTTCCACATCGGCAACTTCCCCGGAGACGATGGTAATATACTTGCCCGGACAGGTTGGAGCGGTAAGAAGGAGTTTAACCTCAGCCGCCTTGATCATTTCATCGGTGGCATATACCCCAATGGGTACGGTTTTAAATTCAATAAGTCCCAAGGCGATACTCATTTATTCCCAGCCCCCTGTAATCGGCGATTTTTCCCAGCGCAAGCGTCACGCGTACAACCGGTCATTTCGAACTCCCCTCGATAACCACAAGAGCGGCATCCACGGAACGTACCCTGCCGTCAATGCTGGCGTGAACAGCCGCGCCCAGGGCCCCTTCCTCCATAACGGCAACGCGATCTCCCCTTTTGACCCGGTCTCCGGCGGCAACCGCCGGTTTGGCGGGGGCGCCGAAGTGCTGCTTCAGGGGCAGGTACACGGCGTCAACCGGCCCGGCATAATCGGCCAAGGGCGCCGCCGTGTGGTAATACCCGGTAAGCCCAAGCTGCCGGACCAGTTTATCCGTGGGGTATCTGCGGAATTCCCGGAACTCACTGGCCTTTGCAGGCTGATTGTGATAGGGATTCTTGACGCCGGCCTTTTTCAGGCGCCGCTTCAGTTCCCGGTTCAGCATCCAGGGCTGAAGCCCCATAATACAGGCATATTCGCAAAGCCGGCATTCACAGCAAAGATAGGCCGAAGCCGCGGAAGATTCTTTTTCGCAGGTTGAATTATAGGAGGCCAGACGCATCAGTTTGTCCGGAAAGAGGTCATGCCCCAAGAGGGACCGGGGACAAACATCGCTGCACATGGAGCAGTGGCAACAGGCGGCCCGCGCCATTTTGAGCATCCGCTCTACGGAATATTCCTGGGAACGGATCACCGGATGATCCCCGGCCAAAACGATGATGGCCTTGCTGGTCTTTGTCACCGGGGCGTCCAGATTCCGCTGCACCTTGCCCATCATGGGGCCCCCGTCAATCAAAACCGGGTCCTGTACCAGAACGCCGCCCGCAGCCTCAATAAGGGACCGGTAGGGCACGCCCAGGGGGACCTTGAAAGTCGCGGGCTTTTTAACCGCCCCGGTTACGGTAATGTATTTGTCCGTTACCGCCCGGCCATCCAGGGCGGCGCGGATATTAAGCAGGGTCTCGGTGTTTACCACCACCGCCCCTACATTGAGGGGTATCCCGGCCTCGGGAACAATCCGCCCCAGGGCCTCATAGACCAGTACCTGTTCATCCCCCATGGGATAGCTGGATGAAAGGGTCGTAACCGACAGGGAGGGATATTTTCCGGCTTCTTTTGTCAGGGCCTCACAGGCGGCGGCGTATTTTCCTTTCAGGGCAAAAACGCCCCGCTTGGCTCCCATAGCGCTTACCAGTTCCGCCAGGGTTCCCAGCAGTACCGGCGCGTGGAGCGCCGCCAACTGCTGATCCACCTGTATCAGCGGCTCACACTCGACCCCGTTCACCAGAATAACTTCGGGGGCGCTGTCCAGCTTGACAGCCGTTGGGAATCCGGCCCCCCCGGCCCCCACTACCCCCGCGTCGCGGATTCTGGCTATCACTGTCCCGTCCATACCTTTCCTCCGGCCCGCCTTATTTGCCAAAAACCAGGGTTTTTACCACCACCGGAATCACCCGGCCCGCCGCGGCGGGCAGACCAATATCAATATAATCCCCGGTATCCACCTTGATGCTGTCCAGCACAATCAGCTTTTTCCCCGGCAGCGCGTTCATCAGGGAATAGCCAAGGGATTTAGCCATATCATTATCGATAATCAGAATCACCGGGTTGTTCCCCTTCAGGTAATCATCCATCCCCCGAATGATTATGCCGGTCAGTTCTTTGATAAAATCAAAAGAAGGATTATGCACGCCGGCAAAACCCACCGCCAGTATCTGATACCGCCCCGATTCATCCCTGAACCAGGTCAGTTTTTCCGCAAGCCGCTGGGGGAAACGCCGGTACGAGTCCGCCTCGTCCTCGGAAGTCATTTTGACAATGGGGATATTCTGAATGGGCAGGATGGAACTGTCGCTCCAGGCAATGGTAGAACCGGAAATATCAATGGCATTGGAGCCGGCCCCCACAACCGTGGCCCTGATCGTCTCCTTGGGGAGCATCCGTTCTACCAGGGACAGGGAGGGAGAGCGGCGGATCTGATTCCCCAGCACCGCCCCAATGTCCCCATAGGGATAGGGGTTTTGGGGATCGTAATCGTTATAGATAAAATCCGCCACCCCGCCTGAGTAGGTAAGGCCCGCGAATTTCCAGCTTGAACGCAGGGGATGGGCGGTGTAAAAAAGTTCCGTGTCCGCTGTGGCCGGAACAAGCCCTATTGCCTGGGCCAGAATCTCCGCAAGCCGCCCGCAGAGGCTTTCGATATCCCGCCGCGGCGCCTTTTGGCCTTCCCGCAGGTTCAGCCCCATCCGCTGGGCAAGGATACCCGCCTTTTCCGCCACATAGCTCAGCGTTTCCGTTTTGGGATCGACGATGATCTGCCTGCCGCCAATATCCAAACAGCTCGTATCCACCGGCGCGCCGTCTTTGAACACACCGATGTTGGTAGTACCGCCGCCGATGTCCAGGTTGACCAGCACCTTATCCCATATCCCACGGGACATGTCGGCGGTACCCGCGCCCCGGCCTGCCAGAATGGACTCAAGGTCGCTGCCGGCGGTGGCTACCACAAAATCCCCGGCAAGGCCGCTTAACGTGTTGATGGCGGACTCGCTGTTTTCTTTTCGAGCGGTCTCACCGGTGATGATCACCGCGCCGGCGCTGACGTCCCTGGGGGAAACGCCGGCCTTCCGGTACTCATCCTCGATAATGGCCCGCACCTTTTGTATATCGATGGTGGTACGATTCAAAAGGGGGGTAAAGTAAATACCCCCCCGGTATATAATTTTTTTATCCACTATTTTGATACGGGGCACCGAAACAACCGTGGCTTCATTTTCAATTTCGAGCTGGCTAAACACAATTTGGGTAGTGGTAGTACCAAGATCAATGCCCACGCTCAGCAGTACTTCGTTCATGGCCGCCGCCTTAAATACCGGCGCTGCCGGACGGAGAATAGTCCCTGGGCAAGTATTTGTATATCAATATATAAAAAAGACTGGAAAGCCGGTTCAGCGCTTCCACAATATCCTCCCGCAGGCATTTGGAAGGGTTTTCCGGGTCCCGAAAGGCCGTAACCGCCGCCAGTTCCGTTTCCCTGACTACGGTCCGCAGCAGATTCAGCCGGACGCTCAAAGCCCCCATAGTATGTTCCATCAACAAATGCCTGCGGCCAAAGTAGCGTTCAGGATGGTGGGATTTTTCCCGCAGTTCCCTGGAAGACAGGCCCAAAAGATGGAATTCTCCCAGCGGGCGTTTCTCATATTCCGCCGGAAGAAGGCTCCGTACAAATTCCAGAATTTCCTGAAGATCATTCACAAAGGCCCGGTTTTCTTTTTCCGCTCCCAGAAACTGGGCCTCCAGAATCAGGGCGGCGAGTTTATCCAGCTTGCCCCGAAACACGATTACCGGATTGTCCTTTTCGGTAAGGTGGTTGTGATACAGGTGGGTAAGCCCCTCTGGTTTTGAGTCCATCTCTTCCCCGCCGGGACCGTAATACACTGCCGTCTCCTGCCGCCTTTCCGCCGCCGCTTCCGGCATCTGGCCCCCCTCGGTAAACGTAAGGCTTATATTGCTCATTTTCAAAAACTCCAGGGCCGAAGGGGTTATGATTGTTCCTTTGGGAACATCAAGGGAACGGATTGAACTATCTTTTTTTACCAAGAGCCGAATTTCCTGCTCTGTCAAAGGACGCCCCATTCCGTTCCCCCTTGCTATTTTTGGCTGGCCCAGTCAGCCGGATAGGTGACATACATAAACCGGACAAAATCAGGCGTCGAGAACGTGATTGACGAGCCTTTGGGGATAAAGATGGATTCATCCTTGTCCGCAGCCACTGTCCGTCCGTCTATGCGTACCTCCAGCCTCCCTTCGATAATATAGTCCACCTCATCGTAATTCAGGGTCCAGTCAAAGGATGTATGATCCATTTCCATGACCCCGAAACCAAGGCGGGGACTCTCTTCAAGGCTGACAATGTCTTTCAAAAAGACCTTGTCGCCCGGTTTTCCGGTATCGAAAGGTTCAGGCTTAATCTGCGGCAGTTTTATAGAGATGATACCGCTCTTGTCCACATGACGAACGCCGCCTGATGCAGAACACCCTCCCCTCTCAGTGATAATTTCATTGAGAACCTTCCTTACCAGTCCTTCCAGGGCCGTAGAATCTATATGTTCCATAAAAGACTCCCTTTCAAAAAAATCCCCTGCCGTATCCTATGCCTTTTTCAGCGTCGATTTGGGGGCAACAAAATAGGCGATTGCCACTGCGGAAAAACCGCCCACCAGCTTGCCTACCACCACCGCCAGAATCATGCTCTTGTCGATCCCCGCCACAAAGCCCAGATGATCGCCGAACACAAAGGCGGCGCTTACCGCGAAAGCCACGTTGATAACTTTACCCCGGTCGTCCATGTTCTTCATAATCTGGAACATGGCGATATTATTTGCAAGGGTCGCCACCATACCTGCCGCCGACTCTTTGTTCATGCCCAAAAGCGCTCCCGCTTTACCCAGCGGTCCGCCCAGGTATTTGGTCAGGAGATAAACCAGGCCGAAAGCGCCGGCCAGCACCACCGCGATGCTTCCCACGATAGCGAAAGCCTCGCTGATGGGGGCCATGCCCTTAATCACCGCAAACCCTGTGGCCCCTTCGATACCGGCCAGAACAAGGGCGATGGTCAGGAAGGCCACTACAAAACGGCCAAACCAGAGGAATATGGTGATCATGATCTTCTGAACAAAAATCAGGCCCAGGGCGATTACCAGGGCGAATATGATCACCGGGATCAGGTTTCTAAGCATCCACAAGAACGGGTAACCCGCCATGCCGCCGCCCGCGAGGCAGCCCAGGGGGATGGTGATAAGGCCAATGAGAATGCCCTGCGCAAGGAAGGGCCGGTCTTTTACATCGATGAGTCCCAAACCAACGGGAATCGAGAAAACTATGGTAGCCCCCATCATGGAGCCCAAGATAAGACCCGAAAAATTCCCCGCATTGATGGCTTCCTGACTCGCAGCCGCCATATTATTAATGTCTACCCCCGCCAGCGACATGGCCAGGGGATAGCCCCCCATGTCGCAGGCCAGAATGGTGGTTGCAAACATGGCCGGACTTGCGCCAAAGACCTGAAAAACCGGTCCCAATACGGGCCTAAGCCACTCACCCAATACCGGCGCAATACAGACGGCCCCGGCCATGTTCATGGTCAGAGCCCCCATAGCCATAAAACCTTCTTCATACTTGATACCCAGGCCGAACTTTTTACCGATAAAATAATCGATACCGCCTACCGCCATAAAGATCAGCATGATATACAGAATAATATCACTAACGCCCATCTTTCTCTCCTTACCTTAAAATATAAACCCGCTACACCCCTGTATAGCCGGTATCTGCCTATATCATCCGCCGCGCCGGCAACACCAGACGCTTCTAATTCAACAAAGCCTCATTTACCTCGACTGAATCAATAATCCCCACAATGGCGGCATCCACCGGAGTATTCGGATCTTTAAGGATGTTACGGGTCATGCTGCCCCTGACGATAAGCACGTCCTCCCCCGCCCCGGCGCCGATAGTATCCACCGCTACCACGGTTTCCCCCGAACCGCCGGTTCCCTTGATTTGAACCGCCATAAGTTTGTAGCCGTTAAGCCGTTCATCCTTTTTCGTTGCCCAGAGATTCCCCAGCACTTTTGCTATCAGCATAGTTCCCTCTTAGACCCGGTTCACGGTAATACGCATCTTTGCAACGTAATCCGCCGCCAGGGGCGTTAAGATATCAGTAAGCCCGATTTCGATGACCTGTCCCTCTCCGGCTGCCAGCGGACAAAGCCGCATGACCTCAACCTCGCTCAACACCCGTTTCCGTGCGCCGGTTCCCCGTGACGGGGCGGCGCTTACCGCCTGCGCCCCTAAACCCGCCGGAACAGGAGCGGGACAAGCCTTGCCGGACAATACCTTGACCACATTGCTTTCCCCGGTAAAGACCGCGCCATAAGCGGCCACAGTCCTTTCACAGGAAGCGTATTTTGCGGCCAGCGCCGGGCTCATGGCGTCTTTGAAACCCCGCCATTCAATCCCCTCTTCAACGATAACCGGCTTCTTGCCCCGGAGCAGGGCCCAAAGCAGGGCCGCTCCCTCGGACGTACAACCGGCGTCTCCGTCGGAGAGGCGTACCAGCGCCTGAACGCTCAGTTTGGTAACCAGCACTTCGGCATTGTCCGGGAACAGGGCTTCCAGGCCGCTATGACTTATAATATCATAGCTCCCTTCAAGGCTTGCCAGAGCGTCCGCTCCAAGAATCGAAGGATCCCCCGCTATAACCAGCGGCTTTTTCCCGGCTGGGGAAGGACATCCTCCTAGGCGCTTAAGAAGCTCCTGGGTAATAGCCGTTACCAATGCGTCATTTACTTCCATAATAAACCAACCTCTTTACTCCACTACTCCGCCGGCCTAAAACTAAGGGCAATACCCGCCGGCGTTACCAGAATAGGCACGGGGCTAACCGTTACCCGTTTTCCGGTCTCCATACCGATGATCCGGTCTATGCCCTTTGTCGCGGAGGTTCCCCCAACAAGGACTATGTCCTCGCAATCAAACCCGGCAAT